>JBGTIA010000542.1:0-4110 GCA_041745835.1 Ilumatobacteraceae bacterium
GCCCGCCGGCTGGCCGACGCGCTCGGTCTGGAGGGGGGTCTGGCGTCCGAACCGCAACGCATCGAGCTGGATCTCGACGAGCGGTGGCAGCCCGGCGGTGAGTTGTGGGCGATGATGCTCGACACGGCGGCGACCTTCGACGGTCTGGTGCGGCGTCACGCCGACTCCGACGAGCAGATCGAGCGGATCCTGACCAACTCGTTCTACCGGAACATCGCCGGCGCCTTGAGTGGCACGCAGGAGTACATGGCAGCCGAGACGTTGCACGAGTTGCACGGCGACGACCGCTTCGATCTCGTAATCGTCGACACACCTCCGAGCCGCAACGCGCTCGACTTCCTCGAGGCGCCCGGTGTTCTCGCCCGGTTCCTCGATCACCGGTTGTTCCGGTTGCTGATGCTGCCGACTCGCGGCGGTTTGAAGGTGATCGGTACCGCCACCCAACCGGTGCTGCGCGCCATCGGCAAGGTGGTCGGCTCGGATGTGCTGGCCGACTCGGTCGCCTTCTTCCAGGCGTTCGCCGGCATGGAGACCGGTTTCCGCGAGCGCGCCGACGACGTGGTCCGCTTGATCCGCGCCCCCGAGACCTCGTTCGTGGTCGTCGCCGCGCCCCGTCACGACACGATCGACGAAGCGGTGTGGTTCGCCGGTCAATTGAACGAACAGGGGGTGGGGGTGACGTCGGCGATCGTCAATCGAACCCATCCTCAGTTCGGAGATGGCACCGCGGCAGCGGCCGCCGCCAGTGCAACCGACGCACGGGGCACCGGCGACGAGGGCCTCGCCTCTCTGTGGGACAACGTGGCGGTGTTGCGGACGTTGCGCGACCTCGAACTCGACGTGATCGCCCCGCTCACCGAGGTCGTCGGTGCTGATCGCCTCGTCGTGCTGCCGTTGCTCGACGGTGACGTGCACGACCTCGACGGGCTGCTGGTGATCGCCGGTCATCTCTTCGACCATCCCGCCCTCGACGGGTAGCGTCTGGGACGTGCACATCCTGCTTGCCACCGACGCCGACTGGATCGTCGACGAGGTCACCGCTGCGCTCGGCGACGACGACGTCCACTTCACCGTGTGCCGCGACGGCCGGGCGGTGTCGCCTCAGGTCTCCGAGCGGCTGCCCGATCTCGCGATCCTCGACCTCCAGATCGGCTCGATGGGCGGAATGGCCGTCACGATGTCGTTGCGTCTCGACGAGTCGGCCGGAGTCGTCGCCCACGTCCCGGTGCTGATGTTGCTCGATCGTCGAGCCGACCTGCACCTCGCACGTCGGAGCGGGGCCGAAGGCTGGCTGGTCAAGCCGCTCGACGCGCTCCGGCTTCGGCGCGCCGCCGACGCGATCCTCGGGGGCGCGACGTACACCGAGGGCCTGCCGGCCGATGCGGTCCCGGTCGAGCCGATGATTCCCCTGCCGTCGGAGAATTCGCCGGCGGACCAGTTGCCGGAGGAGAAGTCGCCAGAGGAAGAACCGGCGCCCGCCGGATAGCATTGCCAGCCGCTACGGGGTGTAGCGCAGCTTGGTTAGCGCGCCACGTTCGGGACGTGGAGGCCGGAGGTTCAAATCCTCTCACCCCGACCACGAAACCCCTGGTCACGGAACTGCGAGAGCAGTCCGGGCCGGGGGTTCGGTCGCTATCGGCCACTTTGGGAGCCATCTTGGGAGCCATTCGAGGCGTAGAGTGGGGTGGACCGACGGAAGGGGTTTCGCATGGCCAGCACGTCGCCGAGTCGTTCGCACGGGGAAGGGTCGATCTACCGGAGCGACTACACGCGGCCCGGGAGCGGCGTGGCCGTGGAACGCTGGATCGCCTCGGTCGACCTTGGTGTCGGCCCGAACGGCAAGCGGCTCCGGAAGAGGATCACGGGTCCGACCCGCAAGGCGGTCGCCGACAAGCTGCGCAAACTCCAACGTCAGCAGGACGCGGGTGTCGATGTGCGCAAGAAGTCGATCACCGTTGCCGACCTCGCGAACGAGTGGCTGACGCACCTGGAGCAGAACGAGGGCACGAAGGAGGAGAGCACGATCCTGCGTCTGCGTCCGCGCATCGAACGGCACATCATCCCCGCCGGACGGATCGGCGGGCGCCAGCTCGACCAGTTGACGGTCGCCCGGGTTGAGGCGTGGTTGCGTTCCGAGGCCGAGTCCGGCGGAAAGGGCGGCAAGCCCCAGGCGAAGGCGACGTGCCGGGACTACAAGCAGATGCTGGGCGAGATGCTCGAGTGGGCCGTCGCCCGTCGGTACCTCACGTGGAACCCGGCTCGTCTCGCAAAGCTGCCGAAGGACCGGTCGGCAACCAACCCGGGCGCACCGTCGGTCTACAGCACGTCGCGAGCGAAGCGCTCGTTCACCCGTGACCAGTACGCGGCGGTGATGCGTGCGCTGACCGCAACCGGCAGCGAGGCGTTCACCACGGCGACCCCGAACGCCTACTTCGTCACCCTGCTCAGTGTCGGGGCGCGGCCGGGCGAGATCGATGCCCTGCGATGGGTGCAGGTCGACATCGAGGTCCGGACGATCACCATCGACCGTGCGACCAAGCGAGCGGACGGCGGACGCCCGCTGAGCATCGGGCCGACCAAAACGGGGAACCGCCGCGACGTCGAGATGACCGACGTGCTGCTGGCAACCCTGCGCCGGCATCGCAAGCACCAAGCCGAAGTCCGCCTTGCTGGCGGCGATCAGTGGACGGCCGACCCTCGTTGGGCCGATCTCGTGTTCACCTCGGAGGTCGGCACACCGATCGACCCGTCGCACGCCCGCCGCGACTTCAAGAAGATCTGTGCCCATGCCGGTGTGCCGGCGCTGTCGCTGTACGAGATCCGCCACACGGTCGCGTCACTGATGGTCGATGCCGACGTTCCCCTTCGCGAGGTCGCCGACCTGCTCGGCCACAAGGACCTGGAGATGGTGGTCAAGCGCTACCGCCACCGCACCGACGGCGTGGTCACGTCCCATGTGTCGGTGCTCGGGGCGTTGACCGCGGACTAGCCCGGCGAGGGCTCAGTCCCGGCGTCGGGGAGCAGGCCTCACCCGTCTACACGCCGTATTCGGAGAGGCTACGGCCCACTGCTGTTGGCATACGATGGGGACTCTGGCCGACAGCACGAGGAGCCGAACGGTGTCAGATGTCATCGACGAACACCGCAGTGAGATCGAAGGACTCTGTCAGCGGTTCGGTGTGGCGCGGCTCGACGTCTTCGGTTCCGCCCTCGGTGAGACCTTTGACCTCGAGACCAGCGACATCGATCTCCTCGTCGAGTTCACCGACCCGACATCGCCGTCGTATGCCGACGACTTTTTCGGACTCAAGGAGGCACTCGAAGCAGTGTTCGACCGCCGGGTCGATCTGATCACCCGCCCGAGTGTGCGCAACCCCTACCTCCTCGCACGAATCGAGGCGACGGGGGAGCTCGTGTATGCACGCTGATTCCCCGGCCGTGCTGTGGGACGCACTCCACGCTGGCCGACTGGTGCAACGCTTCGTCGGCGGAACGACCTTTGACGCGTACGACACCGATGACCTGATGCGATCAGCCGTCGAGCGGCAACTCGGAATCGTCGGCGAAGCCCTCAACAAGCTTGCGAAGGTCGATCCGGCAACCGCCTCGGCGATCGCCGAGCTTCCACGCATCGTCGGCTTCCGAAACGTTCTCGTGCACGGCTACGCCGCCGTCGACAATCGCCTCGTCTGGCGGATCGTCGAAGACCACCTGCCTGCGTTGCTCGACCGGCTCGAGGAGTTGCTGCCGTCAGAGAACGAGCGCTGACCGCCGCTCGCCCGCGCCTGACCGAGCGCGTGGCCTCGCCTCCTCCCCGCCCGGTACGGCTCTTGGGGCGGGGCGGCCCGCTCGGATGTCTTCGGTCTCACAGCTCGATCTCGGGTCCGAACGATGGACTTCGGCGACCGGCCCGCAGCTGACGGAGCTGCCGTCGGAGTTCCTCGTTGGGGGTGCTGACGTCTGCGGTCTCGACGTGGTCGGGCGTTGGCGTGAAGCTTTCGGCTCCGGATCGAGCTCGCACGGTGGAGCGGTGGTCATCGATCGTCCGTCGCAGGTCGCGGCCTTGCCAGTGGTCCAGGATGCGGCGGGAGTGGCCGCGCTCGTCGTGGT
>JBGTIA010000543.1:0-5449 GCA_041745835.1 Ilumatobacteraceae bacterium
TTCGTGCTGCCCTACACGATCGCTCCGTACCTCGCCGACCTGCTCAACAAGCCGGTGCCCGACACGAGCCATCCCGAGTTCGCAAAGATCCAGCAGGAGGCGACCGACCGGTTCACGCAGTACATGTCGATCGGCGGCACCAAGACGCCGGACTTCTTCCACCGCGAGCTGGGCCGGATCATCTGGGACTACTGCGGCATGGAACGAAACGCCAACGGCCTCGAGAAGGCGCTCTCGGAGATCCCGGCGCTGCACGAAGAGTTCAAGAAGGACCTCAGGGTCACTGGTTCCGACACCAGCATCAACCAGACGCTGGAGAAAGCGGGCCGCGTCGACGACTTCTTCGAACTCGGCATGTTGATGTGCAAGGACGCGCTGAACCGCGAGGAGAGCTGCGGCGGTCACTTCCGCTCCGAGCACCAGACCGTCGACGGCGAAGCCCTCCGCAACGACGACGACTTCGCCTACGTCAGCGCCTGGGAGTGGACCGGTGACCCGTCCAACCCGATCGAGAACAAAGAGCAGCTCGAGTACGAAGTCGTGAAGTTCCAGACCCGGAGTTACAAGTGAGCACCCTGACCAACCTGACCCTCAAGATCTGGCGCCAGGACGGCCCCGATACGCAAGGGCGGTTCGAGACCCACCAGATCCCCGAGATCAGCGACGAGGCGTCGTTCCTCGAACTGCTCGACATCTTGAACGAGCGACTGATCGAGGAGGGCAAGGAGGCGATCGTCTTCGACCACGACTGCCGCGAGGGCATCTGCGGGACGTGTTCGCTCATGATCGACGGGCAGGCCCACGGCCCGCAGAAGGGCACCGCCACATGCCAGGTGCACATGCGGGTGTTCGAGAGCGGTGACGAGATCGTGATCGAGCCATGGCGTGCGGCAGCGTTCCCCATCATCAAGGACCTGATGGTCGATCGGTCTGCGTTCGACCGCATCATCGAGGCGGGCGGATACATCACCGCGCCGACCGGCGGCGCCCCTGACGCCAACCTGATCCCGATCCCGAAGCCGGTGTCCGACGCGGCGATGGACGCAGCGGCATGCATCGGGTGCGGCGCCTGCGTGGCAGCGTGTCCCAACGGCGCGGCGAGCCTGTTCACCTCGGCGAAGATGGCGCACCTCAACCTGCTGCCGCAGGGCCAGGCCGAGCGCTACAAGCGCGCCGAGGCGATGGTCGAGAAGATGGACGAGTACTTCGGTTCGTGCACGAACCACGGCGAGTGCCAAGCGGCATGCCCGAAGGACATCTCGATCGACAACATCGCGACGATGAACATCGACTACTTCAAGTCGAAGTTCAAGAATCGTCGCTCGCTCGCCCGGTAGCTCGACGGTCCGCTCACGGGTCCTGTCACCGGCAGCGATGGGGCGTGCGGCCTTCGGCCGGTCCCCCTCGCCACCGGTGCCAAACCGTTCGCTGTCCCCGCCCGGCTTACTCCTCTGGCCGCGAGCGATGAGCGAACCGCCCGGATCGCGTTCTTTCGCTCATCGCTCCGCGTGATTTGGCCCGGTGATGAGCGAACCGCCCTCATGGCGTTCTTTGGCTCATCGCTTCCGGTGTTTTGGCGCGGGTGATGAGCGAGGCGCCCGGATGGCGTTCTTTGGCTCATCGCTCTGGGACGTGCGTCAGTCGTTGGCGGGGATGGTGGTGGTGTAGCGGTTGTGGCTGGTGACGTTGCCGGCGGTGAGTTGGAGGTCGAGGGCGATCGGCCCGGTGACGTCGGGGGCGTCGAAGCGGACGCGGCCGACCAGTACGACCTCGTCAGCGGGGATCGGGCCGCCGAATCGCCAGCGCTGCTCGCCGCCACCCCACGACGCAACGGCGTCGACCACGGCGAAGTCGAGTGACGTGCGGAGATCGCTCACCACGTGGACGTCGACGTCGATACGTTCGCCTGCACGCACCTCGTCGGGCAACCAGTCGGCGACGACGAGGACCGGAGCGCATGCCGCCGCCACCGCTGCGTGAGCGACCTTGGGGCATCGCTCGTGGTCGAGGATGCTCGACGAGATCGACGGCGCCGAATCGTTCAGCGACGAGAAACAGAATCCTCCGGTCGGCCGGTACTTGAGCCGGCGCAATGTCTCGATCTGCACTTTCAGCACGTGTGCTTGGTAGTACTGCAACGTGTCGCGCCACTCGCCGTAGTCGTCGTACTCGATCGGCGGGAAGTTGCGCTCGGTGACGGCGCGCTGGTATCCGGTGTCGGTCTGGACCTGGTCCCAATCGAGACTCGGCCATTCGTACGAGTCGAGCTGCTGGGCGATGAACGGTGCGTCGGCGGGCGGCGAGTCCGACCCGAACTCGCTGACGAAACGCACCATGCGTGGCAGTCGCCCGGCGTAGTCGGCGAGGTCCTCCGCTTCACCGTGGCGCCAGCCGAACCAGAGGTGGCTGTCGGTGCCGTCGAGCTGCGGGAGGTGCGGCACGACACCGGAATGGGCGATCACCTGACGGGTCGGGTCGGCGCGCTCGAAGGCGCGCTTCACCCACCGGTCGAGGACCGACTTGTTCCACGACGGCAACTGCTCGGCCGCCATCGTTCGCGCTCTGCCGCGCCAGCCGGCGTGAGCGATGCCGGCGTCGGTCGCAGATGGATCGTCGTGTGCCGTCCACATCGCGATCGACGGATGGTGGCCGAGCGAATCGACCGCTGCTCGGGCCTGCTCGACCGCCTGCTGGCGCACCGAACGAGCATGGCCCCACTGCAATGGGAAGTCCTGCAGCAGCAGGATGCCCGACTCGTCGGCGGCGTCGTACAGCGCCCGGTCGGCGATGTGGCCGTGCACACGCAAGGCGTCGAGTCCCAGGTCGACCGCAGCCTGGAGATCGGCTCGGATCATCTCGCTCGTTGCGTTGGCGGGAGCGGCCGAGGTCGGCAGGAGGTTGGCCCCCTTGAGGAAGATGCGCTCGCCGTTGACCGAGCAGATCCAGTCGTCCCAGACGATCTGTCGGAGTCCGGTGCGGCGTCTCCGACGGTCGCTCACCTCGCCGTCGACGACGACCTCGACCTCGACCTCGCTGAGCGACTGGTCGCCGAGCGCCCGCGGCCACCACAGGTCGGGGTCGATGATGTCGATCGTCCACTCGAAGTCGTTCTGCCCGGCGGCGATGGTCTGGTGTTGCTCGTCGACCTGCTCGCCGTCGACGAAGCTGCGCATCGTCACCGGCGTGAGGCGGTCGCTGTCGATGCGAGTCGCGATGCGAAGGTGTGCCCGCCTGGCGTCGGCGTCACGGCACAGGACGCGCAGTCGAACGATGTGCGCCGGACCGGTGTCGTACAGCACGACCGGTCGCCAGAGGCCACCGGGGTTGCGATTCGAACCGATCCCTGCCGGTGTCTGGAAGACGCCCGTGAGGTTTCGGCGGCCGGCGGTTCCCGACTGCGGCGCGCAGGTGACCTCGACGGCAAGGACGTGGTCGTCGCCGAATCGCGAGAGCGATGTGACGTCGAAGCTGTGGCTGAAGAAATACCCCTCGGGGTCGCCGAGGTAGGCGCCGTCGAGCCACACGTCGGCCTGGTAGAAGATCCCGTCGAGCGTGATCCATCGGCGTCGACCCTCGGGAGGCGGCGCAGCGTTGAACCCGTGGCGGTACATGATCGGCCCGTCACTGGCGCTGAATTCCGCCTGATCCTGCCAGTGGCCCGGCACGGAGATGCGACACCAGCGAGAGTCGTCGGAGTCGAGCCCGATGCCGTTGCGCCGCACGTCGTCGTCGGCCTCGGCCGCCAGCCAGACGCCGGACAGGTGCATGCGTCGATCGTACGCTGCGATGCCGGCTCGCATGCTCACTGCTGGTTCGGTCGGGGTAGGTTCGGTCCATGGCTGACACCGATCGACCGCAGGCGACGACGTTGGGTGAGCTCCGGGCTTCTGGCTGGGTGTCGCGTCCCGTCAAGCAGGAGGTGCGCGAGCACGCGATCGAGAAGGTCGCGGCCGGCGAACCGCTCTTCGCCGGGGTGTCGGGATACGAGGACACCGTGATGCCGCAGCTCGAGAACGCGCTGCTCGCCGGCCACGATGTGATCTTCCTGGGTGAGCGCGGGCAGGCCAAGACGCGCATGATCCGCTCGCTCACCGGGTTGCTCGACGAATGGATGCCGATCGTCGCCGGCAGTGAGATCAACGACGACCCGTATCAGCCGGTGTCGAAGCTGGCCCGTGACCTGGTCGAGGAGCTGGGTGACGACACGCCGATTGCCTGGGTACATCGCAGCGAGCGGTACGGCGAGAAGCTGGCGACGCCCGACACGTCGATCGCCGACCTGATCGGCGAGGTCGACCCGATCAAGGTCGCCGAGGGCCGGTACCTGTCCGACGAACTGACGCTCCACTACGGACTGGTTCCGAGGACGAACCGTGGGATCTTCGCCATCAACGAACTCCCCGACCTTGCCGAGCGCATCCAAGTCGGCATGCTCAACGTGCTCGAGGAACGCGACATCCAGATCCGTGGGTACAAGATCCGACTGCCACTCGACGTGATGCTCATGGCCTCGGCGAACCCCGAGGACTACACCAACCGCGGTCGCATCATCACCCCGCTCAAGGACCGGTTCGGCAGCCAGATCCGCACCCACTACCCGCTGGAGGTGCACACCGAGGTCGAGATCATGCGCCAGGAAGCCGTGGCGCTCGACATCACGACGGCGGCGGGACCGGTGCGCGTCGATGTCCCCGACTACCTCGCCGATGTGGTTGCAACGTTCAGTCATCTCGCCCGGGCGAGCAATCATGTCAACCAGCGGTCGGGTGTCAGCGTGCGCCTCAGCGTCGCCAACTACGAGGCGCTCGCAGCCAACGCGTTGCGACGCGGGCTGCGCGCCGGCGAGCGTCACATCGTGGCTCGTGTCGACGACCTCGATGCGCTCGCGGCCAGCTCGATGGGCAAGATCGAGATCGAGTCGATCGAGGACGGGCGTGAGGGTGCGATCATGGAGAATCTGATCAAGGGCGCAGTCCTCACCGTGTTCAAGGACGTCGTAGCGCCCGAGCAGACCCGGGCCGTCGTGGACGCATTCGAAGCGGGTGCGGTCGCCCACACCGGCGAAGGTGTCACCAGCGAGGAGCTGGCTCGCCTCGTCGAAGAGGTCGACGCGTTGCGAGCGCCGGTGGCAGCCTTGACCGGCGGCGACGAGTCACCAGCAGCGGTGGGCGGTGCTGTCGAGTTCGTGCTCGAGGGGCTCCACCTCAGCAAGCGGCTCAACAAGGACGCTGCCGGCCAGAGCGCCACCTACCGCGGCCGCACCTGACCCCTGACACCTGAAACCTGACACCTGGAGGGTGCGTCGGGCGGGGTGCCTCAGGTGTCGAGGAACGCGGCGCTCGACGGGGTGGGCGCGCGGTGGGTGTCGAGGAGGCCGGGAGGCGATTCGGGGCCGGCGATGCCGGGCTCGAGGAACGCTACCTCGATCGGGACGCCATCGGCGACGGCG
>JBGTIA010000544.1:0-1726 GCA_041745835.1 Ilumatobacteraceae bacterium
GCGAACTGACCACCCCACCACTCGACTTCGACCGGGTGCTCGCGCAGCCAGGGATCGCTCGAGTTCAACGACTCGATGGCCTCCTCCAAGGCGAGGCGAGCTGCCTCGACGGGCTCGTCGAGTGCCACCCCGAGACGACCCTCGGCGACGAGCAGGTCGGGCACCGACGACGGCCAATCGCCGGCCTGCACGGTGCCGATCGACACAGGATGGGCGAGCGACCACCGAGCAGCGGTCGGATCGACGACGAGATGGCGTCGGCGTTCCAACTCCTGCAGCGCATGCCACACCGGAATGAACTTTTCGATCACGCTGACGCCGTCGGTACGACGCGATGCATGGGTTGCGTGGCCGCGGACCCGGAGCCGGAACGTGAGCGCACCGGCGTTGGCCGGCACGATGTCGAGATCGGTCGGCTCGGGGATGACGCAGGCGTCGGCCCGCCAGCCCCGATCCAGGAGCGCGTAGGTGCCGAGTCCGCCGTCCTCCTCGCCCTGGACCGACGCCACGAGCACGTCGCCGCGCAGGCGGACACCGCTCGTACGGATCGCCTGCACGGCCCAGTGCGCAGCGATCAGCCCCGCCTTCATGTCGCAGGCTCCGCGCCCCCACAGTCGACCGTCGTGAAGGGCGCCGGTGAATGCCTCGCCGCTCCAGGCGTCCGGATCGCCGGTGGGGACGACGTCGATGTGGCCGTTCAGCATGAGGGTCGCACCGTCGCCGGACCCGGGCAGGCGTCCGACGAGGCCCCACGCTTCGCGACGGTCGACCTCGGTCCCCGGGAAGTCCGCACGGGCGGACAGCTCGTCGATGTCGATCGACCAGTGATCGATGTCGAGACCGCCACGTCCCAGGAGGTCGGCCATGTGGGCCTGGGCGTCGTTCTCCTCGTCGGTGCCGCTGACGCTCGGAATCTGCACGAGCCCTGAAGCGGCATTTACCATTTCCGCTGTCAGCCGGTCGAGATGGTCGAGCACGGCGGCTCGTGCGGTTTCGGTCTGCATGTCGATCTCCTGGGGAAGGCGGCCGCTGGAGAGTATCGAACCGGTCCAGCGATGCGCCATCGCCGTTCGTGCGCCATTCCCGGTGGACCGCCCCACCCGAATCCTCACGCAAACGTGGGTGATGGACGAGCGGAGTGCCGCGCGGGAATAATTCGCACTAAAACATGTTAAACAGGTCGTCCGCAACCGAAAGGCCCACCATGAAACGTCTTCCCCTTCCCCTTCCCGTCCCACTCCGACTGAAGCTGCCGTTCCTCGTCGCCGGCTTCTTGTCGTTCCTGTTCTCCGTCTGGCTGTACTTCGTGCAGGGCCAGACGACCGCAGGCATCTTCGTGGGCCTGTGGGTCCCGTCGATCCATTCGCTCGGGACGCTGTTGCTCACCCCGGTCGCCGTGCCGGCTCCGGCCGCACTGACGCGCGAGGAGGTCCGGTCATGACGCTCGCGATCTTCGCCGTCGGCATCGTCGTCTTCCTGATCACGGTGTACGGCACCGTCGTCGGAGGCGGCCTGCTGCTGACCGACGCCCAACTCGACGACCAGCCGCACCTGTCACCCGAGTTGCTCGAGCTCGATGACGCCGCCGAGCGCGCACGGGCGATCATCAAGACGGAGTTCTGACCCGTGCCCACGTCCGAGCACCGCGATGGCGTCCTCGTCGTCGGTGGCGGCTACGCCGGTCTGCACGCCGTTCGAGCCGTGAATCGGCTGGGCGTGCGGGTGT
>JBGTIA010000545.1:0-8380 GCA_041745835.1 Ilumatobacteraceae bacterium
TGCGGCCCTCGCCGTCGCGGCGGATCTTGGGCAGCACGCACGGCGGGTTCTCGACGAGCTCCGCCGCGGCGAGTACCGCAGCGGTGTCCGGGTGAGGTTCGAGGAACCGGAGATTCGCCATCGTCGGCGGCATCATCATCAGCTCGCCGGCCGCCTGCATCCGGAGCGCCTCGGCGGGCCGCACCCACAGGCTCTCGACGGTCTCCTTGTCGTCGTGCAGCGGCTCCTGGTCGACGGGCAGTTCCGTCACGAAGAACCGCGTGTCGAAGCGACGCTGTTCGCCGATCGGCGTGATCCAGTGGTCGACGTAATGGGTCGTCGACAGATCGAGCACCAGGTCGTCGCGGCGACACAGTTCGACCAGCGACAGCGAGCTGTCGTGGATCTCGTGACGGTCTTCGTTGCGCAACGTCAAGGGCGCGCCGTCGCGTCGCGTCGCCAACAGCACACCGGCCTCCTCGAAGCACTCACGAACCGCGGCCACCCAGTACGCGAGCCCTCCGTGCTCGATGGCGAGCTGCCGACTCGCTGCGCCTTCGTCGAGACCTCGGCAGAACCGGGCGATGTCGTTGGCGCCGTCGACCCCGTCCACTCGGCCGCCAGGGAACACGAACATTCCGGCGCCGAACACGGCACTGGTGGTTCGGCGGAGCATGAACACCTCGACGCCGGGCGCTCCGTCGTTGGCGTCACGGACGAGCATCACCGTCGCTGCCGGCTTCACCGGGACGAGGGCCGGATCGATCGTCGACGTCGGCGGCGTCGACGCTCGGGAAACCGGCGAAGATCGTGGCGGCGGTGGCGGCGAAGAAGGCGATGTCGGGGCGCTCATGGGGCCTACCGTAGAGACCATGACCACGGCACCACCCACCGCGCCGAACCAACCGGCCGACGTGCTCGACCACATCGGCCACGGGACGCAGATCATCGTCCCGCTCGGCAACGGCGAGCCGACCGCCGTCATGGAGCAGATCGATGCAGCGGCGGCCGCCGGCGATCCCCGCATCGACCAGGTCCGGGTGCACCAGATGCATGCGATCCACGACCGCCCGTACCTCCGCGGCGAGTACGGCACGCGTCTGAAGCACATCTCGTACTTCTTGTCGCACGTGACCCGTCCGTACTTTGCCGCGCGCTCCATCGGCCTCGTTCCTGCTCACTTCTCCGAGGTGTACGCGCTGATGCGGATGCGAACCGACGACCCGCTCGTGATCGCCGCCGCGTCGCCACCCGACCGTCATGGCTACGTCTCGCTCGGGGTGTCCGCCGACTACACGTCGAGTTTCATCGGTCGGGGTCGCTTCTTCCTCGAGGTCACCGACGACATGCCGCGCACGTTCGGGCGCAACCAGCTCCACCTGTCGCAGGTGGTCGGCTGGTGTCGCAGCGACCGTGCGCTCGTCGAGGTTCCTCCCGCCGCACCCGGCGACACCGACCGCCGCATCGCCGCGCTGGTCGCCGAGCGCATCCCCAACGGCGCCACGATCCAGACCGGCATCGGTGCGATCCCGAACGCGATCATGGCGTCGCTGTCGGATCACAAAGATCTCGGCATCCACACCGAACTCGTCTCCGACGGTGTCGTCGACCTGATGGAGTCGGGCGTGGTCAACGGGGTCCGCAAGCGGCTCAACCGCACGAAAGCGGTGGGCACGTTCGCCCTCGGCACCGCGCGCCTGCACCGCTTCCTCCACGAGAACACGGCGATCGAGCTGCACGCTGTTCGCTACGTCAACGACCCACGCATCATCGCCAACGAGCACAACTTCGTGTCGATCAACGCCACACTCACCGTCGACTTCCTCGGCCAGTGCGCGTCCGAGACGATCGGCGGGCAGTACTACTCGTCGTCGGGTGGCCAGAACGACTTCGCCCGAGGCGCTGCGTACTCCGAAGGCGGACAGGGCTTCGTGGTGCTGCACTCGACGACATCACGCCGGGAATCGCGCATCGTGCCGCAGCTCGCAGCCGGCGACGTGGTCACCACACCCAAGAATACGGTCGACAAGATCGTGACCGAGTGGGGGGTCGCCGAGCTCCGTGGACGATCGATCCGCGAGCGCACCAAAGCGCTGATCGCCGTCGCGCACCCCGACCATCGAGACGAGCTGACCGTGCAAGCCCGCAGGATCAACTATCTCTGACTCGAGGCCTGCCGTTCAGCGTCGGTTGACGGCGAGGTCGTCGTGACGGCGATTCAGGCGGTCCCGGTCGACGATGGTTCGTCGATCGGCACCGACGGTTCGGCGTCCGCAACAGGATTCGGACGCGACCAGGCGTACACCATGGCGCCACCGACGATTGCGGCCATGACCAGGCCGACGACCTGCCAGTGGTCGGAGAGGAATGCGGTGGCCCGCACCTGCCGTTCGAGCGCCCAGTCCGTGATCGGGTCGCCCTCCTCACGGATGTCGACCCAGTAGAAATACCAGAGCAGGTAGAGGCCCGACAGCGTCACGAAGACCGCAGCGATGCGATCGACGTACTGCAGGCTGCCGCGGAGGAGCTTGAGCAGTCCCGTGTTCGCCGAGGCGAGCGCAATGGTCAGCGCGCTGACCAGCAGCGCCATGCCGGCGCCGTAGGCGAGCATGTTGCCGACGCCGGCTGCCACGCCGTCGCGCTCACTGGTGCTGAACACCGTTGCGATGAACAGCCCGATCGTGCAACCGATGGAGGCGACTGCATAGGCGATGCCGTAGACGAACATGGCGCCGACGGTCTGCCTCGGCCCGTCGCCACCGGCGTCGAGCCGCGGGGTCATGAACGGCAGCTTGTACCCGAACAACATCGCGATGCCGAGCACCAGCAGGGCCACCCCGATCGCGCCGGTGGCGTACTTGGCGTTCTCGTTGATCCAGCTCGTGAACTGCCACGAGATCAGCCCGGCGATGAGAAACACCGACAGGAAGCCGGTGGACACCGCGGCGCTGACGATCACGGCACGGCGCATCGTGGCGCGTTGCGTCCCGGGCATCGTCCCCTGGAGTCCGAGGAAGTACATCAGGTACGTCGGCAGCAGGATGAACCCACACGGGTTGACCGCCGCGACCATGCCCCTGATGAACGACAGGCTCACGCGGCGCCCTCGTCCGCAGCCAGCAGGTCGGCGACCTTGGTGCGCAGTTCGTCGGCGTCGAGTGGGCCGGTCTGCTCGACGATCGTGCCGTCGGAGGTGACGAACAAGGTGATCGGCATCGCCGTGGCGCCGATGGCGTCGGCGAGTTCGGCGAACTCGTCGAGGAACAGGTCGTACTCGACGCCCCGTTCGGAGGCGAAGCGCTCCATCACCTCGACCGAGTCGAGCGTGTTGACCCCGATGAAGCGGGCATCATCGGTCTCGGCGTCGACCTCGGCGAAGTCGGGCAGCTCCTTCGCGCACGGCGGACAGGTCGAGTACCAGAGGTTGACGACGAGCGGTTCCCCGATCAGGTCGGCGGTGGTGATCTCGTTGTCGTCACCGTCGAGGAGCACGACGTCGGGGAAGGGGTCGCCCTGCACGTCGTCGTTGCCGAGGCCATCGTTCGGGAACGTCACCACGGCTTGGGGATCCTGCAGCGTGGCATCGACGTCGGTGTCTGCGTCGTCATCGGCACGTTGTGTCCACACGAACGTGAAGATCACCGCGACGGCGACGAGTAACGAACCGACGAGGAGCCGAGGACGGATCTTCACGTCGTCAAGGCTACTGACACGACCTGCACCCGCCGATTCGCCCCGACCGTTGTTCGCGTTCGTTCACCACCGCCACCTGGGACCTACCCCTGCCTCACCACGACCGTTTGCGCGACATTTCCGGTGAGGCGGGTCACCGGAAATGCCACGCAAACGTGAACGGACGGGCTGGACGGCCGGACGTCAGGCGACTGCGACCGGGACCCCGACGGGTCCGAGTTCGTCGATCACCATTTCGGGGCGGGGGTGCTTGGGCGGGCGGCCGCACGGTCGCTTGTTGGCGATGATGCGCCCACCCGAGAGCAGCTCACCACCCCACACACCCCACGGTTCCTCGCGCTCGAGGGCGCTGGCAAGGCACTCCACCTGCAGAGGGCACAGGCCACACATCGCCTTGGCTCGCGCGATGTCGATCACGTTGTCCGAGAAGAACAGCGCGCTGAGTGTGCCGTGGCCGTCCGCGCAGCGAGCCACGGCTCGCCGCACCGGTTCGTCGCCGGGTGGTCTCGGACTGTCGGGCTCTCGCGGTTCGAGCAGCGCCGAGCTGCCTGGTTCGCTGCTTGATGGGTCGTACATGAGGTGGTCCTGTTCGGTGTTGTTGACGGGTGTGACGGTTCGGGCGATGGTGGGGCTGTCGATCACGGTCATGGGTGGTGCCTTTCAGGTGGGGCTGTCAGTTGATGGTTGTCAGTTGATGGTTGTCAGTTGGTTGATGCAGTTCGTGAAACAGGGCCGGAAAAACCAAAGAGGCCGCCGGGTCGGAACCCGGCGGCCTCGTGAGAGGTGATCTGACGTTGGTGTTACGTCAGAAACCTCACGAAGGAGCCGGGATCGAGGCGCTTGGACCCGAACGTGTCGACGGTGAGCGGGTTGTGCTGGGTCGACATGTGGTCGCCGCACACCCAGTTGCCCACGAACGGCGAGTCCTGGCGCGAACCGGTCGAAACCGCGTTGGATGCCGGGAGCGATGCCTGGACGCCGGCGTACGGGCGCGGCGGAGCCGAGGGGATGATGACGGCGGGCGTGATGCTCATCATGATTCCTCTCGTCTCGTGTCGTGTTGGGCGCAGAAGTGCTGACCCGGTTGGTTACACAACCACGTCCGGGGTGGCGAGGTCAAGAGAGTTTCTCCGAGTTCGCCCAGAAATCTCCGGGCGTTGGCCTGCCCGCATCGCAACGGCAAGAGTGGCGACGTGGATCTCGCACTGTTCGCCACCGGCTGGGTCCTCGGGTGGCTCCTGTTGTGGCGACCACGACCGCTCGCTGTCACCGCCGGCACGGGCGGCGCCACCGACCGTCCATCGGTGGCGATCGTGATCCCTGCGCGCGACGAGGTCGATGCGCTCCCCCACCTCCTTCCGAGGTTGGTCGCACAGCTCCGATCCGGCGACGAGCTGGTGGTGGTCGACGACCATTCCAGCGACGGAACCGGCCGGGTGGCCGCACAGCTCGGTGCCCGAGTCGTGGTGCCGCCGGCACTTCCGGACGGCTGGCTGGGCAAGCCCCATGCGTGCTGGCACGGCGCCGGATCCACCACCGCACCGCTCCTGGCGTTCGTCGACGCCGACGTGCGTCCGGCGCCCGACCTGCTCGATCGCATCGCCGCCGCCTGGTCGACCGAACCCGATGCCGTGATCTCGCTGCAACCGTGGCACCAGACCGAACGCTGGGTCGAGCAGGCCAGCCTGCTCGCCAACGTCACCTCGCTGATGGGCAGCGGCGGGTTCACGATCGCCGGCTCGAAGCTGACGACGAAGCTGAGTTCGAACGTGGCGTTCGGGCCCGTCCTCGCCATCGCACGCTCGACCTACGACGACATCGGAGGCCATCGCGCCGTGCGCACCATGCACACCGAGGACATCGGACTGGCGCGCCTCGTCGGCCGCTCGTCGTTGTACACCGGCGGGCCCCACACCTCCTTCAGGATGTATCCCGAGGGCTTCCGTCAGCTCGTGCAGGGTTGGACTCGAAGCATCGCGACCGGCGCCCGTTTCACGTCGTGGTGGCTGTCGCTCGCCGTCGCGCTGTGGGTCTGGTCACTCGCCGGCGGCTGGCTCGCCGAACCGCTGGTGTACCCCCTGAGCGCCCTGCAGTTCTGGGTGCTCGGACGTCGGGCCGGGTCGATCCATCCGCTGACAGCGCTGCTGTACCCGCTGGCGGTTGTGGTGTTCGCCTGGACCTTCGTGCGCAGCCTGTTCGCGATGGTGTTGCGCCGCGACGTGACCTGGAAGCAGCGATCGGTCGCTGCCCGCCCGGACTGACGTACACGATGTGCCTGGCACATCGTGTACGTGCTCAGAGATCGACGAGGATCTTGCCGACGTTGGCGTTGGCCTCCATGTGCCGGTGCGCGTCGGCAATGTCGTCGAAGGCGAAGCGTGAATCCACCACAGGCCGGAGGGCACCGCCCTCGAACAGCGGAAGCATCTCGTCGATGAAGCGCTGGCTCAGTGCGAGCTTCCGTTCGACCGGGCGGGCACGCAACGTGGTGCCGATCCAGGTGATTCGCTTCGAGAGGATCAACCCGACGTTCACCGATGCATTGGCACCACCCATGAGCCCGACCTGCACGATCGTGCCATCCATGCGGACCGCCTTCAGATTGCGGTCCGTCTCGTCGCCACCGATCACGTCGAGCACGACATCGACACCTCCCGGCACCTGCTCGGACAGCGCCGAGAGCCAGTCGGCCGGGCTCCGTTCGAGTACGACGTCCGCGCCCAACGCTCGGCACGCGTCGATCTTCCTGGTCGAGCAGGTGACGGCGATCCGAGCGCCGATCGCCTTCGCGATCTGGATGCCCGCAGTGCCGACACCGGAGGCACCGGCGTGCACCAGCGCCCACCGGCCGCTGGTGAGCCCACCCTGCACGACGAGCGCGTCCCAGGCCGTGAGGAAGACCTCGGGAACTGCTGCAGCGTCCGCCGAGGCGATCGAGTCGGGCACGGGAAGCGCCTGGCGCGCGTGGGTGACGACCTTCTCGGCGTAGCAGCCTCCGGCTTCGATGCCCATGGCCCGATCGCCGACCGACCAGCCGGACACGTCGGCGCCGACCTCCGAGACGATGCCGGAGTACTCGAGGCCCGGGATCTCCAGCGTCCGGCGACGGGGATCCGGGTACATCCCCATCCGCTGGAGGATGTCGGCGCGGTTGATGGCGGTGTGTTCGACGTCGACGACGATGTCGTCGTGTCCCGGCGTGGGATCGGCGACCTCCTCGATCGTCAACACCTCGGGGCCACCATGGGAGCGAAGGACCACTGCGCGCATCTGCCGGAACCTATCGGTTCCGGCAGATGGCGGGAGGCACGGGGATTGGAGGACCCGTCCTCCGGCTCAATTCTAATAGTACCCCTCTGGGTATTCGTAGAACAGGGGCCGAATGACCCTATTCGCCAGGGCGTTCGGCGTCGCCGGGTTCCGGCGCAGCCGGCGCCGCAACCGGAACGAAGACGTGCTCGCGGTAGTACGACATCTCACGGATCGACTCACGGATGTCGTCGAGGGCTCGGTGCGAACCCTGCCCTCGCGGGCGGTCGGCGTCGATGCCCGGGTACCACCGCTTGACGAGCTCCTTCACGCTGGAGACGTCGATCGAACGGTAGTGGAGGTGGTTCTCGATGTCGGGAAGGTAGGCGGCGAGGAACCGGCGGTCGGTGCCGATCGAGTTCCCGCACAACGGCACGCTGGCGGGTTCGGGAACGTGCTGCTTGATGAACTCCAGTGTCGCTGCGCCCGCCGTCTCCAGGTCGATCGTCGACGACTTGATCTGCTCGAGCAGCCCGGACTTGGTGTGCATCTCGACCACGAACGGATCCATCTTCGCAAGGACCTCGTCGGACTGATGGATGACGAGATCGGGCCCCTCGGCGATGATCGTGAGGTCGTCGTCGGTGATGATCGTTGCGATCTCGACGATCACCTCGGACGTATGATCGAGTCCGGTCATCTCGAGGTCCATCCACACCAACATCGACATCACTGTAGATCCGAGTTGCTGCGATCATGGGGCCATGCCAGCGTTCGCCGCCCTCCTCGCACAGCCTGGCGTGGAAGAGGTCAGCGAACTGCGCGGACGGGTGGGCTTCATGGCGTACCACGGCGGCGCGTTGGAGGCGATGACCGACGTGATCGCCCGTCGTGCGGCCGAGCAGGCGGACGCGTCGTGCTACAGCGTGATCCAGCCGCCGGGAATGCGCAACCATCTGCCGTCGATCAAGGTTGACCCCAGGGAGTCGCCAGCGCTGGCGGCATTCGTCGAACACGTCGACATCGTCATCACGGTGCACGGCTACGGCCGCCGAGGTCTCTTCGGATCATTGTTGTTGGGCGGTGGGAACCGCCCGTTTGCCGAGCACGTCGGCCACGCACTTCGGCGCACGCTGCCGGCCTACGACATCCGGACCGAGATCGCCGCGATCCCCAAGCCCCTTCGAGGGCTTCATCCAGCCAACCCGGTCAACCTGCCACGCAACGGCGGCGTGCAGATCGAGTTGCCGCCACGAGTGCGTGGATCGAGCCCGCTGTGGTGGGATTGGGAGGGACCAGGCCTCACACCGCACACGGAGTCGCTGATCGCCGGGCTCGCCGACGCCGCCACGACCTGGCCGTCGACGACCGCGACCGCCACGACCGGAACTGTCCCGACCTCAATTGGGGGGACGTCGACGTCAGACGGGTAGAGCGAACTCGACGACGCCGCCGGGTC
>JBGTIA010000546.1:0-3060 GCA_041745835.1 Ilumatobacteraceae bacterium
CAGCTGCTCGTCGGGTCATCGCTCCGGCGATGGCCGAGGACTTCGGTGACGTCGTGCGCCATCGGGCCGTCGCCGTCGGCCACGCACACATCGACACCGCCTGGCTGTGGCCGATCCGTGAGACTCGGCGCAAGTGCACCCGCACGTTCGCCTCGGCAGTCGCGTTGATGGACGACTACCCCGAGTACGTGTTCGCCGCGTCGTCGGCGCAGCACTACACGTGGATCGAGCAAGACCATCCGGAGCTGTTCGCGAAGATCCTCGAACGTGTCGACGGCGGTCAGTGGATGCCGGTCGGCGGGATGTGGGTCGAGGCCGACATGAACCTGCCGTCCGGCGAGAGCCTCGCGCGTCAGATCGTGTTCGGCCAGCGCTACTTCGAGGAGAAGTTCGGCCGCCGGTGCACCGAGGTCTGGATCCCCGACGTGTTCGGCTACCCGGCTGGGCTCCCCCAGGTCTTCGCCGCCGGGGGCATGCATCGCTTCGTCACCCAGAAACTGAGCTGGAACAAACAGAACACCTTCCCCCACAGCACGTTCTGGTGGGAAGGTCTCGACGGCTCACGGGTGTTGACGCACTTCCCGCCGGTCGACACCTACAACGCCGAGATCACTCCGGAGGAGTTCGGTTTCTCGATCACCAACTTCAAGGACCACGCCTGGAGCACCCACTCGCTGATGCCGTTCGGTCACGGCGACGGTGGCGGTGGCCCCACTCGCGAGATGCTCGAACGTGCCCGCCGTCTGGCCCACATCGAGTCTCGTGCGACCCTCGAAATCGGTGCGCCCGACGCGATGTTCGAACGCATCGAACGTGAGGCAGACCGCGACGCCTCGACGCCGGTGTGGCGCGGTGAGCTCTACTTCGAGACCCACCGCGGCACCCTCACCAGCCAGATCGAGACGAAGCTCGGCAACCGACGCTGCGAACGACTGCTCGTCGAAGCCGAGCTGTGGGCGGCCACCCTCGGACGCGACGCCGAGGTCGACCACCTCTGGAAGCAGGTGCTCACCCAACAGTTCCACGACATCCTGCCGGGCTCGTCGATCGCGTGGGTCCACGCCGATGCCGAAGCGGTGTTCACCGAGGTGGGCGCCGAGCTGGAGACGCGGATCGCTTCGCTGCTCGCCGACGCGGTGGGCCAGGGCCACTGGCTCGCCAACTCGGCGGACGCTGACTTCGACGAGGTCGTCGTGGTCCGAGCCGATCGATCTGGTCCGGCCGACCTCACAGGTGCCATCGGGCGCCACGGTCAGGCGCTGTCCGACGGACGCATCGCCGCTCGTGTCGTCGTGCCAGCCCTGAGCATTGCGGGCCTGGAACCGCAGCCGATCGACGACCGTGTGGTGTTGTCGGATTCGTCGATGACCAATGGACACCTCGCCGTCCGGTGGGATGCGCTCGGCAACATCACCTCGATCATCGACCTGGTCCACGCTCGCGAGATCGTGCCGACGGGTGAGGTCGCCGCTGCGCTCGAACTCGCCGTCGACCAGCCGGTCGAGTACGACGCCTGGGACCTGGAGTCGTGGACCCGCTCGGGGGGAACGCCGCTGACCGGGCCCGCCGTCGTCGTCGGTGACGCCGTCGAGGTGTCGATCGTCGACGACGGCCCGCTGGTCGGGCGGGTCCGCGTGATGCGAACCTTCGGACCGTCGCAGTCCGTCGTCATCTACGAACTCCGCGCCGGCAGCCCACAGCTGCTCGTCCACGTCGAACTCGACTGGCATCACGACGAACACCTGCTGTCGATGTCGTTCCCTTTGGACGTGCGCAGCGACGTGGCAATGTGCGACATCCAGTTCGGTGTCGTCGCCCGGCCGACGCATCCGTCGAGTCCGTGGGACGCCGCCAAGTTCGAGGTGTGCGCCCACCGATTCGTCGACGTCGCCGAACCCGACTTCGGTGTCGCGATCCTCAACACCGGCCGCTACGGCCACGGCGTGTTCGGCGGTGCGGTGCGGGTCAGCTTGGCCAAGGCAGCGAAGTACCCCGATCCGAACGCCGATCGTGGGCACCACGAGGTGACGCTCGCGATCCGGCCCCATGGACGCGGCCTAGCCGAGGTGCGCGACGCTGCCGCTCGACTGAACAGTCCGCTCCGGCTCGTGACCGATGGTGCGGCCACGTCGCCCGCCGCTCCGATCGTCCGGATTGCCGGACCGGACGGCGGCCCCGCACAGGGGGTCGGGGTCGATGCCGTCAAGCTCGCCGACGACGGCTCCGGCGACCTGATCGTGCGGCTGCACGAGGCCGTGGGCAACCGGACCCGGATCTCGGTGCAGACGCCGGGCCGGGTGACCGAGGCTTCGCGCTGCAACCTGCTCGAGGAGCGCGAGTCGGGCGAGGAGGTCGGCGACGGCGTCGTCGACCTCACGCTGCGACCGTTCCAGATCGTCACCCTGCGCCTGACCCGGAGCACCTCCGACGACGGCCGCATCCGCTGACCCCGTCGCACCGACCCGGCCCCCACACCCCGAATTTCGGAGCGATCATCGCGTTGGGCGCAACGCTGGCTCCGAATTTCGGGTTGGGGTCGCGTCGGGGTGGGCGGGTCCACAGGATTTCGGAGCGATCATCGCGTTGGGCGCAACGCTGGCTCCGAATTTCGGGTTGGGGTCGCGTCGGGGTGGGGCGACGACGCCGTCCGGTGGCGGATCAGGCGGGGGCCAGGTGGCGGAGGGCGGCGGCGGCGTACAACGCGGAGCCGGTGGCCATGGCCGGTTCGTCGAACATCACGCGGTTCGAGTGGTTCGGTGCGGCCGTGGCGGGATTCTCGCCCTCGGGTGTGCCGCCGAGGAACATCATCGCCCCCGGGAGGTTCGCCAGCACGTAGCTGAAGTCCTCGGCGCCCATCACCGGATGCGGCAACTTCACGACCCGGCCGGGGCCGGCGACGTCGCCGGCGAGGTCGAGTGCCCAGTCGGCGAAGC
Organism: Ilumatobacteraceae bacterium; assembly: GCA_041745835.1. Classification (GTDB taxonomy): domain Bacteria; phylum Actinomycetota; class Acidimicrobiia; order Acidimicrobiales; family Ilumatobacteraceae; genus Sva-07. The sequence continues at coordinate 2,934 of JBGTIA010000546.1, forward strand.
GGTCGTCGTTGGTCGTGACGGGGTAGCCGAAGACCACCTCGACGTCACAGCCGCACCCGTGCGCCGACGCAACCCCTTTGGCCACCCGCCGGATGCCGTCGTGGACCTTGGCTCGCGTGCGCTCGCT
>JBGTIA010000547.1:0-2449 GCA_041745835.1 Ilumatobacteraceae bacterium
TTCGTTGTGGGAGACGCTGTAGAGGTTGTAAAGGACGGTGAAGCGCTGGCCCTGATGGCCGGGGTACTCGAGATAGTCGATGCCGAAGATGTCCGAGAGCATCTCGAAGCCCGCATCCTTGGCGGCCCGGACGGCCTCCACCAGTTGCTTTTTAGCCACCGTGACCGAGACCATGCCCTTGAACTCGGCGCGTTGGCCCTCGAGAGCCTGCAAGGTTTGCGCGACCCGTTCAACCAGTCCGCGCTGAGGCGCGTCGTAGCTGCGAATCACCTGGACCAGCCCTCGACCATCGGCAGTTCCACCCCGCGCTCGTCGAAGGCCTCGCCGCGCACCTTCTTCTGAAGCTGCATCACCGCGTAGATGAGCGCTTCCGGCCGCGGCGGGCAGCCGGGGACGTAGATGTCGACGGGGACGACCGAATCGACGTTCTGGACGATCGCGTAGTTGTTGAACATCCCGCCCGAGCTGGCGCAGGCGCCCATCGAGATCACCCATTTGGGTTCGGGCATCTGTTCGTAGACGCGCCGCATCACCGGCGCCATCTTCTTGCTCAGGCGCCCGGCGACGATCATCACGTCCGCTTGCCGTGGGCTCGCGCGGAACACCTCGGACCCGAATCGCGCCATGTCGTTGCGGGCGTTGGTCGACTGCATCATCTCGATCGCGCAGCACGCGAGCCCGAAGGTGGCGGGCCACAGGCTGTTCGAACGCCCCCACGCGACGAGGCGACCGAGCGTGCTGAAGAGGATGCCGTCCTTCTCCAGCTCCATGACGTCCTTCTCGAAGAGGTTGTCGCGCGCCACGTCAGCTCACTTCCATCGCAGGACGCCCTTGCGCAGCACGTACACGTACCCGACGCCGAGGATCGCCACGAAGAGGATGGCCTGGACGAACAGGAACTGCGGCGCCATGCCGAAGCGCACCGCGAGCGGGAAGAAGAACGCCGTCTCGATGTCGAAGATGATGAAGAGCATCGCGACCAGGTAGAAGTGCACCGGGAAGCGTTCGCGCGCCGTGCCCGAAGCGGGCACCCCCGACTCGTACGCTTCGAACGTGGTCGGGGTGCCCTTCTTCGGGCCCAGGAGCGCACCGACGACGAGCGCCGCGGCGGCGATGAAGCCGGCCGCGAGGAACAACATGAGCAGGTTCTCGTACAAAGTGTGGCCTCTCTCCCCCCAGGCTGGACCGTGGTCGCGTGGCACCGCCGCGACGCTCGTGCGGCGTTTCACGACCAAAGACGTTCCAGAGTCTATCTAGCGTCGCGTGGGGCCACAAGAACGCGCCGGCCCGCACGGCCTGGCGGCCCGCGTGGTTGCGCGGGTGGACGACGAAAGCGCCGGGCGCGAAGGTCGCGCCCGGCGGTCTCTGATCCTCGGGGTCGTCCAGAAGGTGCCTGCAGGACGACGGAGCGAAGGGGGTGCGCCTAGCGTCGCACCGCGCGCACGATGGCCAGCAGTACGACCGCACCGACCACGGCGACGAGGAGGCTGTAGAAGTTGAAACCGGTCACCCCGGCTTGGCCGAAGGTCTGGAAGAGCCACCCTCCGAGGAAGGCTCCGACGATGCCGACGACGATGTCGAGGAGGGTGCCTTGCGACCTGTTGGTCTTCATGATCAGGCTCGCGATCCAGCCTGCGACGGCGCCGAACAAGATCCAGAGGAGGAAGTTCATGGTCCTTCACGTCCCTTCCGAGGTGTCGAGCGTGCGTTTCGGTCCTGCTCACCATAGGGCCTCTTGGTCCCGTGACGTGGTACGGATGCCGGCTCGCGGCGCACGCGCGGTGCCGGCGAACGAGCCATCTCGACGGAACCGATCCACGAGGTTGACGGGTGCAGGGCGCGGCACGTATGCTCCCTAGCGCTGTTGGGTCGTTAGCTCAGTTGGCAGAGCAGCTGACTTTTAATCAGCGGGTCGTAGGTTCGAGCCCTACACGACCCACCAACGAGGCCCCTTCGACTAGCGGTCAGGTCACAACCCTTTCAAGGTTGCGGCACGGGTTCGAATCCCGTAGGGGTCACCACGTCCGGCGGAGCTGAGGCTCCGCCGTTCGTTTCGATGCACGCGCGGCGCACGGGCGGTTAGCTCAGTCGGTAGAGCACCTCCTTTACACGGAGGGGGTCGGGGGTTCGAGCCCCTCACCGCCCACCAGCGTGACCCGGCGCCTGCCCAATGGGCGGGGGCGATCGCCTACCGCATGGCCGCAACCCCTCCGCGCTCGACGTACGCTCCGACCGTGAACCCAGAGGCCGCCCGCGCGCTCGCGCTCGAACTCCTGACCCGCCACGGGCTCGATGCTTGGCGCTTCCGCTTCGACCACGCGAAGCGCCGCCTCGGATGTTGCCACTACGGCAGCCGCACCATCTCCCTCTCCAAACCGCTGACGCTGCTCAACGGTGAGGCCGTCGTGCGCGACACGCTGCTCCACGAGGTCGCGCACGCGCTCACGCC
>JBGTIA010000548.1:0-6080 GCA_041745835.1 Ilumatobacteraceae bacterium
GGATCCGGCAGCGTGCCGTCCGGCACGGATCCGCAAACCGAGCCGCAGGGCATGCGCCGACCACAGACCCCCCCGACCAGTGCGCCCACCGACTCGCTCCCCACCGACTCGCTCCCCACCGACAGCGTTTCGACCGACTCCATCCCGACCGACTCGCTCCCGACCGACATCGTCGACGCACCGATCCCGACCCAGACCGTCGATCCGACCGCCGAGATCGTCGTCACACGCGACGGCTCCGCCGAATGTCTGGGTCCAGCACAGGGCACGGGCGAGGTGTTCGAACGCGGCAGCGCCGAGCCGACACTCGACCCGGCGCAGGGATGGGGCGTGTCTGTCGGTCTCCGCGGCGGTGAGGGGCGTGACACCTGGAACAATCTCGCGAGCCAGTGCTTCAGCCGTGTGCCGGCGTGCCCGTCGCAGCGGTTGGCGATCGTGCTCGACAGCGTCGTGCAGTCGGCCCCGACGGTCAACGAGCCGAACTTCACCGACTCGGTGTCGATCACCGGCAGCTTCGACCAGTCCGAGGCGGAGCAGCTCAGCTCCGTGCTCAACCGAGGTGCGTTCCCCGTCGAGGTCGAGGCGCAGGAGGCGCGCACGGTGTCGCCGTCAGCCGGCTCCGATGCGTTGCAGGCCGGCATCATCGCCGGCCTCGTCGGTGTGTCGATCGTGCTGCTGTTCATGGTGCTCTACTACCGATGGCTGGCAGTGGTGATCGTGGCGAGCCTCATCATCTGGGGTGGCATGACGTTTGCGCTGGCGTCACTCGTGTCGACGTGGACGAACTTCTCCCTCGGACTGGCAGGCGTCACCGGCATCGTCGTCTCGATCGGGGTCACCGTCGACACCTACGTCGTCTTCTACGAGCGCATCAAGGACGAGCTGCGCAACGGACGCACCATCAAGAATGCTGCGCCGAGAAGCTTCAAGATGACGTGGCGCACGATCTACTCAGCCAACGTCGTCGGCCTGATCGGCGCCTTCATTCTGTTCTTCCTGAGCGTCGGGTCGGTTCGCGGTTTCGCTCTGTATCTCGGGCTCACGACGATCTGTGACCTGCTCGTCTGCTACTTCTTCACCCGCCCTGCGGTCCTCTTGCTGTCGCGCAGCAAACTCATGGCGCGCCAGAGCAAGGTGCTCGGCATGAACGTGGCAACGACATGACCCTCGACACCTCGATCTCCCCGTCCGGCGTCGGGCGTCTCTTCCGCGGCCAGACGGCCATCGACTTCCACGGCAAGCGGCGCTTCGGACTCTACGTCTCCGTCGTCGTGGTCGTCGTGACGTTCCTGTCGCTGTTCGCGCAGGGTCTCAACCTCGGCCTCGACTTCGAGGGTGGCGACGCCTGGGAGATCCCGGCGAGCGAGACGTTCGGCGTCGACGAGGCGTCCGACGTGCTCAGCGCCAACGACGTCTCGACTGCGAGCGCCCGTATTCAGCGCCGCAGTTCCGAGACGGTCGACGTCATCACCGTGCAGGTCCCGGTCCTCGAACGCGACCAGGCGGCGGAGATCACCCAGGCGTTCGCCGACGCAGCAGGCGTCGAGGTCGCAGACATCAGCTTCTCGTTCACGAGCGCGACGTGGGGTCGTGAGATCACCGAGTCCGCCCTGCGGGCGCTCGTCATCTTCGTGGCGGTGGTCCTGCTCTACATCTCGCTGCGCCTGGAATGGCGGATGGCGGTTGCGGCGATCGTCGCGATGCTGGTGGACGTCGTCGTGGCGATCGGTGTGTACTCGGTGTTCCAATTCCCGATCACGCCGGCCACGGTCATCGCGTTCCTCACGATTCTCGGGTACTCGCTCTACGACACGATCGTCGTGTTCGACCGGGTGAAGGAGAACGAGGGCAAGTACGCCGCCAAGAAGGGAATGCCGTACGAGGACATCGTCAACATCTCGATGAACCAGGTGATGATGCGTTCGCTGATCACGAGCTTCTCGTCGATCCTCCCCGTGATCTCACTGCTGGTGATCGGCTGGGGTCTGATGGGCGCCGTTGCACTCCGTGAGTTCTCGCTTGCGTTGCTCGTCGGCATGATCTCGGGCGTCTTCTCGTCGATCTTCATCGCCACGCCCTTGATGGCGCGTCTCAAGCGCGACGCCGGCCGCAAGGCCTATCGGGAGCGTCTTCTCGGTGACGATCTGCGCGGGCAGGTGATGGGAGCTGGGGTGACGGGCCGCAATGTCGGAGACGCGAAGCTCGACCCGCAGCTCGATCACCATTCAGACGACATCGACGACGCACCTCGCGAACTCGTCGGCTCGACCGTCGCGCAACCGACCGATCGGTTGCTGTCGCATCCGCCGCGTCCGCGCAAGAAGAAGCGGCGCTGAGCAACGGGTCCGTCGATGCCGAGCGGGTCCGGCGGCGGTAACCTCCGACCATGGCAGGCGACTCTCCAGCCGAACCTCTCGGCGACCATCTGGGGCTGCGCAGCTACGTGCGCGACATCCAGGACTATCCGACCGACGGCGTCACGTTCCGCGACATCACACCGCTGCTGGGCGACGCCACCACGTTCGCAACTGCGGTGAACGGATTGGTCGACGAGTTCTCGGGATCACCCGTCGACCGGGTCGTCGGCGTCGAGGCCCGTGGGTTCATCTTCGCCTCGGCGGTCGCCTACCGCATCGGTGCGGGCCTGGTCCCCGTCCGCAAGCCCGGCAAGCTGCCGTGGGCGGTCGTGCGTGAGGAGTACGAACTCGAGTACGGCTCGGACAAGCTCGAGATCCACCGCGACGCCATCCATCCGGGCGAACGGATCCTGATCATCGACGACGTGCTCGCCACCGGTGGTACGGCAGCGGCGACGGCCCGTCTCGTCGAAACCCTCGGCGGCGTGATCGCCGGGCTCGGTTTCGTACTCGAGATCGACGACCTGGGTGGACGCACACAACTGGGGGAGCGCCCCGTGAAGGCGCTCTTGCACTACTGAGGGGCTCGGCTGTGGGGACCGTCGATCGTGTGCTCCCGTGGCGGCGCCAACACGTCGAGGTCGCGAACTCCGAGTTGACACCGTTGCTGGCGTCCTACCGGCGTCGTCATCCGAAGTCGCCGGTGTCGACGATCAGCCGGGCGTACCGGGTCGCCGCCGAGGCCCATCAGTCGCAGATGCGTTCCAGCGGCGAGAGCTACATCAACCACCCGCTCGCCGTCGCCCAGATCGTCGCCGACATCGGCCTCGACGAGGTGTCGGTCACGGCTGCACTCCTGCACGACGCCGTCGAGGACACCGAGATCACGGTGGCCGACGTCGAGCGCGACTTCGGTTCCGAGGTGGCGGCGATCGTCGACGGCGTCACCAAGCTCGAGCGCATCCGATTCGACTCCCGCGAGGAACAGCAGGCGGCCAGCATGCGCAAGATGCTGGTCGCGATGGCCAAGGACCTGCGGGTGCTCGTCATCAAGCTCGCCGACCGGCTGCACAACATGCGCACGATCGCCGCGATGCCGCTCGAGAAGCAGCAACGCATCGCCCAGGAGACGCTCGACATCTACGCACCCCTGGCCCATCGCCTCGGGATGCAGGAGATGAAGCAGCAGCTCGAGGACCTGGCGTTCGCGGCGCTGCATCCCAAGCGCTTCGCCGAGCTCGATCATCTCGTCTCGAGTCGCACACCCGAACGCGACCTGTACCTGGCCAAGACGCTCGCCGAGGTGCGTTCGCGTCTCGACGACCTCGGCATCAAGGCCGAGGTCACCGGGCGTGGCAAGCACCTGTGGAGCATCTACGAGAAGATGGTCGTGAAGGGCCGCGAGTTCGACGAGATCTTCGACCTGATCGCGATCCGCGTGGTGGTCGACTCGATGAAGGACTGCTACGCCGCGTTGGGATCGATCCACGGCCGATGGCGTCCGGTCGTCGGACGGTTCAAGGACTACATAGCGATGCCGAAGTTCAATCTCTACCAGAGCTTGCACACCACGGTCATCGGGCCGGCCGGCAAGCCGATCGAGGTCCAGATCCGAACCGTCGAGATGCACCAACGTGCCGAGTGGGGCGTGGCAGCGCACTGGTCCTACAAGGAAGGCACCGATCACCCCGCCGACATCGACTGGCTGAGCCGGATCATCGACTGGCAGGAGGAGGTTTCCGATCCCGCCCAGTTCATGCAGAGCCTGAAGACCGACCTCGAGCAGGACGAGGTGTTCGTCTTCACCCCGAAGGGTCGAGTGATCACGCTGCCGGTCGGCTCGACCACCGTCGACTTCGCCTATGCCGTGCACACCGAGGTCGGCCACGCCTGCATCGGGGCCAAGGTCAACGGCAGGCTCGTGTCGCTCGATCACGTCCTCGCGAGCGGCGACAACGTCGAGATCTTCACCTCGAAGGTCGCGACGGCAGGACCTTCGCAGGACTGGATGTCGTTCGTGGTGTCGCCTCGGGCACGGAACAAGATTCGCCAGTGGTTCAGCCGTGAACGGCGCGTCGACATGGTCGAGGCGGGCCGTGACGACCTCACCGCAGAGCTGCGCCGCGAACGCCTCGCCGTGCAACAGGTGTGGAAGTCGCACGAACTCGAGGCGGTCGTCACCGAGCTCTCCTACATCGACCTCGACGCGATGCTGGCAGCAATCGGCGAGCACCACGTCTCCGCGAAGTCGGTGGCCCAGCGCCTGGCGCGGGCGTTCCACGGCGATTCAGGCGAGCAGCTCTCCGCCACGGTGTCGACGCCGCGTCGGGAGCGACGCGACGGTCACGAGACTCCCGTCGGTGTCCACGTCGAAGGGCTCGACGACCTGCTCGTCCGCCTCGCACACTGCTGTACACCGGTTCCTGGTGACTCGATCATCGGCTTCGTGACGCGCGGCCGTGGCGTGAGCGTGCATCGATCTGATTGCGCGAACGCGGCATCGCTCACCGCCGAGCAGGCCACGCGGATGATCGAGGTCGAGTGGGACGGCGAGGAGGGCCCCGGTCGCACGTACGTCGCCGGCGTCGAGGTGGTGGCGCTGGATCGTTCACGGCTGCTGCGCGACGTGACGAATGCACTCGCCGATCATCACGTCAACATCCTGTCGTGCCAGACCGTCACCGGAACCGACCGCGTCGCCAAGATGCGCTTCGAGTTCGAGTTCGCGAACCCGGGGTATCTCGACGCCGTGATCCGCACGATCAAGGGGGTCGACTCGGTCTACGACGCATATCGCCTGATCCCAGGAGCTGCCACACCGGTAGCCTGACCGGCCGTGCCAGCGTTCCAGACCAGTCCCGGCATGCGGGACATCCTGCCCCCCGAGAGCGGTCGCTGGCGCCGCTTCGCCGACGTGTTCGCCGACGTGGTCGAACGAGCCGGCTACGGCCACCTCATCACGCCGCTGCTCGAGGACATGGGTGTGTTCACCCGAATCGGCGACGCCACCGACGTGGTCACCAAGGAGATGTACGACTTTGTCGACAAGGGCGACCGCCACATCGCCCTGCGGCCGGAGATGACCGCCAGCGTGTGTCGCGCCTTCTCCGAGCACCGTCCAATCACACCGTGGAAGGTGTACTACTCGGGTTCGAACTTCCGCTACGAGAAACCCCAACGTGGCCGGTATCGCCAGTTCGACCAGGTGGGTATCGAGGTGCTCGGCGCCGACGACGCGAACCTCGACGTCGAGGTGATCGCCCTGGCGTGGGAGTTCTACGCCCGACTCGGCCTGCGCCAGGTGACGCTGATGGTCAACAGCCTCGGCGAGCCGGACGATCGCGTACGCTACGTCGGCGCGCTGCACGAGCACTTCGTTGCGGTTGGTGACGCATTGAGCGAGCAGAGTCGCGCCACCCTGGAGCGCAACCCGTTGCGGGTGCTCGATTCGAAGCGTGACGTCGATCAGCAGCACATCGACGGCGCCCCGCAGATCGCCGAGTTCTACAGCGATGGCGCCGCCGAGCACTTCGAGGCCGTGCTCGCCGGCCTTCGTGCACTCGACATCCCGTTCACGATCGAGCCGAAACTGGTCCGCGGTCTCGACTACTACCGGCGCACGATCTTCGAGTTCCAAGGCGGCACGCTCGACTCGGCGCAGAACGCGCTCGGCGGTGGTGGGCGCTACGACGGCCTGGTCGAAGCGCTCGGCGGGCCGCCCAC
>JBGTIA010000549.1:0-12628 GCA_041745835.1 Ilumatobacteraceae bacterium
GCGTGCCGAAGTCGTCGATCTTCGTATCGAGGCCCGCCATGCCCGAGATCGTGAAGCGGCGGCAAAGGCCAAGCTCGATGCCGCGTTGGCGGTTCCCGTCGTCTCGGGCGACGCTGCTCCGGAGGGCGCCGCAGTCGGACAGGATCGGTCGTTCGGGGCCCGGGGAGTCGACCCGGCGGCGGTGTTCGACGTGGCTCGGGCCGCTCGGGAGCTCGCAGGGAGACTCGAGGCGCTGCTGCCGTCCGAGACACCCGAGATGGCCGCCCGATCCGACACCCGACAACCGCTTCGACTGCCCGGTGGTGTGATCGCGTCGTCCGCTGAGGCCGCCGAGTTCCTCCTGCGGTCCGACGCGGCAGTGCTCGTCGATGGTTACAACGTCGCCAAGCTCGCCTGGCCGAGTCGGTCGCTCGACGCCCAGCGCACGCAACTGCTGGATGCACTCGAGAACCTGTCCCGACGGTTCACCTCCGACATCACGATCGTGTTCGACGGCGCATCCGTGGTCGGCGCCCACGCGACCCGGCGTCGGCTCGTTCGCGTGGTGTGGTCGCCCGAGGGGGTGATCGCCGACGACGTGATCCGCGACGAGGTCCGCCGGCTCCCGACGGCCCGTGCGGTGGTCGTGGTCACCAACGACGCAGAGATCGTTGCCGACGTCAAAGCCCTCGGCGCCAACGTCGTGCCGAGCAATGCGCTGATCGCCGTGCTCTGACCTTGCTTCAGAGGCCGACGGCCGTGGCCAGCACCTCGACCTCGTCGACGCACAGGTCGCAGAGTTGCCACAGGTCGGGGACCAACTGCCAGTCGGCGACCAGGCCGAAGTCGAGGGTGTCGCAGTAGCTCTGCACGGTGATGCTGAGCCCGACGCCGTCGGAGATCGTGTTCACCGGGATGTAGTGGAGCATCTTGGCGCCGCGCATGTACAGCGGTTGGCGCGGCCCGGGAACGTTGGAGATCACGAGGTTCATCGGGGGGTTCACCCGGTCGGTGATGCGGAACGCGGCCGAAACTCGTGCGGCTCGCTCGGCGAGCGCCGGCGGTGCCATCTCGGCCAACTCCACCATCGCATCCGCTGGCAGGAGGTCGAAGTCGGCCTTTGCCTCGGCCATCGCGTCGTGAACGAAGGCGATCCGCTCGAGCGGATCGGCCAGGTGGGTGGGGAGCTGGCAGAAGAGCCCGGACACCCGGTTCGTCCACACCTCTTCCTCGGCCCCGGTGCGGATCGAGACGGGGACCATGCCGATCAGCGGATCGTCAGGCAGCTCGTCGCGGGCGTCGAGATAGCTGCGAAGTGCGCCGGCGCATGCGGCCATCACGACGTCGTTGACGGTGGCGCCCGCAGCGTTCTTGATCTCCTTGATCCGGTCCATCGACGCCGACTTGAACGCGACGCGCCGGTGCGGGGACACCATTGCGTTGAACGAGGTCCGAGGTGCGGGCCGATCGGGCGTCTCGGGTGCCGAGTCGCGGTCGGTTCGATGGCGGCGCCGAGCACCGGTGAACACTCGACGGGTCGCGCCGAGCAGTTCCTGCGGGCCCTGCAGACGGGACGCTTCCGCGAACTGTTGCGCCATTCGCAGTTGCAGGCGGATCGTTCGATCGGGCCGCCGAATCAGGCTTCCGAGCGACCGCACGAACATGTCGCGCTCGGATGGGACGGGCTCGGTCGCCGGAAGCGGGCCCGGAACAGCGAGCGCGGCGTCCGGCTCGGAATCGAGCATCATCGTCGTGAGGATCGCGCCGGCAGCGCCGTCAACGGTGGCGTGGTGCATCTTGGTCAGCACGGCGAAGTTGCCGGACTCGAGGCCTTCGATCACGTAGAGCTCCCACAGCGGGCGGCTGCGGTCGCAGTGACGGCTGACGATGCGTGCGACCTGGTCGGCGAGCTGCTCGTCGGTGCCGGGGCCGGGCAGCGACATGTGCCGGACGTGGTAGTCGAGGTCGAAGTTCGGGTCTTCGATCCAGTACGGCCGGTCGATGCCGAACGGCGCACCGACGAGACGGCGACGGTACGGCTCGGCGATATCGAGGTGGCTCTCGACCATGTCACGAGCCGCCAGGTACGGGTCGTAGTCGGGATCGTCGGGCCGTTCGTAGATTGCGATCGAGCTGACGTGGCCGTAGTTGGTCGGCGTCTCCATGTAGAGGAATGTCGCGTCGAGACCGGTCAGTTGCTTCACCACCGCATCTTCGCGCACATCGGTCGAGCGGTTCCCTGCATCCGGGTCTCCGGGAACCGAGGCCTGGGTGGGAGGGGCCACGGAACTCTGTGAGACCCCCTCGTCATGATGGCGGACATGGAGAATTTCGACATCTCGATCGAGTGCGGCACGTGCGTCGCCACGGGTACCACGGCGTGCGCCGATTGCATCGTGACCCACCTGCTGGCCAACGACGACGGGCCAATCGACCTGGTGACGGTCCCGGTCGCCGCGCCGCTCTCGGCCATCGATCGGGCGATTGCGCTGTTCCGGCATGCAGGGCTCGTCGACGACGAGATCGAATTCGTGAGCCTCACCGAGTTCGAGCGGGGCGTTGCTGCACCGGCGCTCCCGCGCTGACGGGGGACTCCACGACCCCACGTTGCACACGGGAGCGCCGAGCTCCTGGCCGACCTGCGCCGACAGGTGCAGATCCGCGGCGGACAGGGTTCTACAGCGACTTGAAGATGGTGAGCACCGACGGAACCATGACGATGATCATGAACACCGGCAGGAAGCACAAGATGATCGGGAACAGCATCTTCACCGTGAGCTTGGCGGCCTTCTCCTCGGTGCGCTGCGAGCGCTTGAGGCGCATCTGCGCGGATTGGATGCGTAGTGTCTCGGCCATCGGAACACCGTGCTTCTGCGCCTGGAGCAGTGCGGTGACGAGTTGGCGGATCTCGGGGATCTGCGCGCGGTCGGCGAGTGCCCGCAGCGCCTGAGCGCGTGGCACGCCGGCGCGGATGTCGTTCATCGTTCGGCGGAGCTCGTCGGCCAACGGACCGTCGGTCGTGGTGGCGACCCGTGCGATCGCGGCGTCGAGGCCGAGGCCGGCTTCCACGCAGATGGTCATCTGGTCGATGATGTCGGCGGCGTCGGCCTGCATCCGGTTCTGACGGTCATCGCGCACGCTGAGCACCCAGTAGTCGGGCAGGAAGAACAGCACTGGTGCGGCAATGATCGCCGGCAACACCTGACCGTAGACGAGCAGGGTCAGTGCTGCCGTGGCGGCGAGCGTGATCTTGATGCCGATCAGGCGTGGGAGGTCGAGTCCGCGCGGATGCCCGGCTTGGACGAGGTTGACCTCGAGGCCGTCGACCAACGGGTTGGGGAGCATCCGGCGGGTGGCCTGGCCGAGCTGTCGCATGAGCCCTGCCAGCGGCGAGGGGGCAGGCGCTGGCTCCGGGAGCCCGGCGAAGAGGTTGACGCGCGCTGCCGAAGGACGGGCTGTGACGCCCCACCAGAGCATCCCGACGGCGGCGACGATGGCGAACGATCCGAGGATGAGTGCGAGTTCCATTGTTTTCATTCCTTCGATCAGAGGGCAACAGAGTTGACGATGCGGTGCACCCACACCGCGCCGACGGCTATGAGAATTCCGGCGAAGACGAGTGCGACCAGTCCGGCGCCGTAGGTGAGCAGTTCGAAGTTGTCAGGGTTGGAGCGCCATTGCCAGGCCAGCATCAAGAAGGGAAGGACGATGAGGATGCGCGCCGAGAGGCGTCCCTCAGCGGTGAGCGTGCGGACCTGACGAGCGATCCGTCCGCGCTCGCGGATCGTGGCGCCGACACGGTCGAGGATCTCCGACAGGTTGCCGCCGGTGTCGCGGTTGATGTCGATCGCGGACACCGCCCATTCGAGGTCCTTGCTGCCCATTCGACGAGCGAGGGCGTTCGTCGAGTCCGACAGGTCGCGACCCAGGCGGACCTCGGCGAGCACGTGGGCGAACTCGCTGCGGGCGGGTTCTTCAGCGTCCTCAGCGACCGACTCCAATGCCTGCGTGAGGCCGAATCCGCTTCGCAGAGCGGTGGTGACCAATTGCAGCACGTCGGGAAGTTGGTCGGCGAAGGCCGCCTGACGGCTCGCCTCCGCTCGGCGGACGTAGAAGCGGACCGCCAGGCAGATGACGACCGTGAGGAGCAGGCCGAGGAGCGGTCCTGCCAGCATCAAGCCGACGAGCCCGGCGACCACGGCGACGAGGGCGACCATGGCGACGAACTCCGCCGGTTTCATCGAGATGTCGGCAACTGCCAACGTGGTGCCGAGTTCGGCCCGCTTGCCGTGGCGCTCGAGAGCATCCTCGATCGCCGACACGGAGCGAGTGCCGATGTCGGAAATGCTCCGCGGTTTGTCGACACCGAGGCGGGCTTTGCTGACGCGTTCGCGGGGGAACAGCAGGAGGGCGAGCAGGAACAGGCCGGCGAAGACACCGATCGCCCCGACGACGAGCCAGACCGATGACATCGATGTCTCGGGAGACGACGCGACGGCAGTTGCGGCTGGCGGAGCGGCGACAGTTGCGACTGCGGGCGCCGGTGCTGCGATGGTCGTGGCAGGAGCGGTTGTCGGCTGTGCGATCGTACTCGGCGCGGCCTCGATCACCTCGACGAGCAGGCTGGCGACCCTGGCGAATGCACTCGAGACTGCCGCTGGATCGTCGGCCGAGGTGACCGGCCCGAGGGCGCTGAGGCTGGTGAGATCGGTGAGCGCAGTGGTCAAGCTGATCGTCTCGACGCTGATGCCTTGCGCTGCGGCGATCGCTTCGTCCAGCGTGGCTGAGCTGCCCTCGTCCTTGCCGTCCGACAGTATGACGAGCACCTTGTTCTCGACGGTCGGTGTGAAGCGGGCACCTGCACCGACGACGACGTCGTAGAGCGCTGTGTCGCCATCGGCGACGATCGAGTCGATCTGCGCTGCCAACAGAGCCCGATCGATGGTCGGCGCAGCCAACACGGTGACCTGATCGGCGAACGTCTCGAGGCCGATGCGCACGTCCGGCGGCATCGCCGCAACGAACTCAGTGGCGGCGATCTTCGCCGCGTCGAGCGCGGGGCGCATACTCGCCGACGCATCAACGGCGAGAATCACTTCCAGGCTGTCGGTCGGCTCCTGAGCCCGTACTGGCGCGCTGGCTGATGTCGTGGCGAGCGCGGCCAGAGCAAGTGCAAAGGCGGTCCGCAGGAATGGCCTCATCGTGACCACACGCCTGGTCCGGCGAAGAGCGCGCTGGGGACCGTGATGTCGTGTTGCGCCAGTTTGTCCACGAATTCGGGTCGCACGCCGGTCGGCACCAGGGCCTTGGTGGCGTAGTCGTACCGGTAGATGTCCTGCAGCGTGATGATCTCGCCTTCCATGCCGACCACCTCGGTGAGGTGGCTGATGTGGCGGGAGCCATCTCTTGCTCGCTCGATCTGGACGATGAGGTTCAGCGCCGAGGCGATCTGTTCGCGGATCGCTCGGGTCGGCAGGTCGTAGCCGGCCATCAGCACCATCGTCTCCAATCGTGCGAGTGCGTCGCGGGGTGCGTTGGCGTGCACCGTGGTCAGCGAGCCGTCATGGCCGGTGTTCATCGCCTGCAGCATGTCGAGCGCCTCGGCACCGCGAACCTCGCCGATGATGATGCGATCGGGCCGCATGCGCAGGGCGTTGCGGACCAGGTCGCGGATGGTCACTTGACCATTGCCCTCGGTGTTCGCAGGACGGGCCTCGAGGCGGACGACGTGTTCCTGGTGCAACTGCAACTCGACGGCGTCCTCGATCGTGACGATGCGGTCCTCGTGGGGCACGAAGCTCGACAGCACGTTGAGCAACGTGGTCTTGCCAGTGCCGGTGCCGCCCGAGACGAGCAGATTCATCCCACCGGCAACGGTGGCCGAGAGCAGGGAGGCGACGGAATCGGTCATCGTCCCCATCGCGATCAGGTCGCTCACCGTGAACGGGTCCTTTGCGAACTTGCGGATGGTGAGGATCGAGCCGTCGAGCGAGAGCGGTGGAACGATGACGTTCACGCGGGAGCCATCGGCGAGGCGGGCATCGACCATGGGCGACGACTCGTCGACTCGACGGCCAACGGACGCCACGATTCTCTCGATCACCCGTCGAAGGTGTTCCTCGGAGATGAAGTGCACGTTGGTCCGCTCCAAGAGACCGGCACGCTCGACGTAGATGTTCTCGCTCCCGTTGACCATGACTTCGCTGATCGTCGGGTCGTTCAGGAACTGCTCGAGAGGGCCGAGGCCCATCACGTCGCGAGCGATGTCCTGGGCGAGCAATTGACGCTCCTCGGGAGACAGGGCCGACTCGCGAGTGTCCATCAGCGCCGAGATCTCGGTCATCACCAGCGACTGCATCTCGACTTCGCTCGTCGCCTCGAAGAGACGGGTGCCGAGGCGCTCGAACAGTGCGTCGTGCACCTTGGCCTTGAAGTCTCCCAATCCATCGAGGGTCGGGGTCTGGCTCGAATTGTTGCGCCAGGCGCCCGTGACGTCGCCGCGCAGCCGGGCAGCCTCTTGGGCCTGGTTGATGCGTTCGCTGACGCTCATCGCCGCCACCCCTTACGCACGGGCTCGGCTTCGAGAGGCGCATAGATCTGGGACAACTGTTGCAGTTGCTTCGCAACGGCCGATTTCGGTTCGCTGATCACGACCGGGGTGCCGAGGTTGAGCGAGAGCGGGACCTCCCGGCTCGACGGGATCGAGCAGGCGATCTTCATACCCATCACATCCTCGGCGTCGGACGGATCGAGACCGACCTTGGAGTCTGAACGGTTCAGGATCAACTGGCGATCTGCCGCCACACCGATGTGATCGAACGTGTCGAGAGCCTGCCGGAGGCTGCGGATGCTGGTGACGTCGAGGCTCGACACGAGCAGCAGGTCGGTGGCACATTCGAGTGCCGCCAGCGTGAGCTCGTCGAGGCCCGCCGGCGTGTCGACGACGACGTAGTCGAAATTCTGCGCCAGCATCGCCAACACCTGCGACACGTGGGCGTGGCCGATCGAGTCGGCGTCGACGGGGTCGTTGGCGCCGGCGAGCACGAACAAGCCGTTCGGCGCGGGGGTGAGGTGCAGTTTGAGTGTGGTGGCGTCCATCTGACTCGCACGGGCGAGCTGCGCCAGCGTGCGCTCGGGCGACAGCGACAACGCAAGCCCGAGATCGCCGAACTGCACGTCGAGATCGACGGCGACGACGCGCCCGGGATGTCGTTGGGCGAGTGCGACCGAGAGGTTCGACGACACGGCGGTCTTGCCGGCGCCTCCCTTCGGCGACACCACCACGATCACCTTGCAGGTGCGCTGCGTGGACATGAAGCCATCGGTCTTCACGACGACTCCCATGCTGCTCAGGGTGGCCGACACGTCGACGAACATCTCGGGAGACATGTCCTGGCCGACGACCACCGTCGGGGTCTGGTTCAGCATCACTTCACCACCGTGTACACATTGGCGAGGGTGACCGGACGGGTGCCGTCGTCGGCGAGGGTGGCTGGGTCGAGCGACAGCCAGACCTTGCCGAACTCCTTGGCGAAGACGAAACGTTCCGACTGCTCCGGCGACAGGGCGATCGTCACCACGTACTGAGTTCCGGTCACCTGGGCAACGGTCGGTTCGGCGTCGTTGGTGTCGTCTCCATCGTCCTGGGTCACCGGGGCGCTGGTGGTCTGGACATTGGTGACCAGCACGTTGCGGAACTCGAGGCGGCTCACGTTCGGCGTCTTCTTCGGGAGCGCCTCGTCGTCGGTCGCCTCGGGATCGGTCGTCGACTCGACGGTCGGAGCGAGCAGCGCTGAGGCATCGGTCGGGGTGTCGGTCTCCGATTCGGCCTGCGCGCCGGGGTCCTGTCCGGTCACATCGACGTCGAACGGATCGAACGAGATGTAGACGCCGACGAGGTCGCCCTTCTTCAGCGCACCGCCCACGGCGCGCTCGGCTTCCAACAGCGCCGAGATCTGCACTTTGTCGGTGACCTCCTCGGTCACGAGCTCCTTGGCAGCCAAACGTGCGGCGAGCAGCTGATCGCCGGGCTGGAGATCGCTGGCGGCGACCTGGTCACCGACCTGCTCGAGGTCGGTGAGCGCGCCGACCTGCACCAGACGCGCTGGCACCTGTTCGACGGAGACCGCCGATTCGATGGTGCCGGGTTCGGCTCCCTTGGGGACGAACTGGTCGACGACGTAGACGTCGACGAGGGCCTCGTTGGCGACCGCTTTGTCCGTGGCTGAGCGCACGTAGCTCACGAGAGCCACGGTGCCGATGAGTGCCAGGACCGTTGCTGCAACGATCCCGATGATCCGCCGTTTGTTCTTCATTGTGGAGTTGTCCTTCTCGTGGTGAGTTGAGTGTTAGCTGTAGAGGTAGACCTGAACGACACCGAAGTCCGTGCTGGGACCGGGGGTGCCGCCGGACGTGATCTCGGGGACGAAATCTCCCCGGAGGCAGTACTTCCCACGTGACTCGTCAGGGCACTTCTTCCCCAAGGTCCCGTCGTAGTTGTTGCCGTTGAAGGAGTAACCCGTCACCTTGAATCCTGCGAATCCGGGTATCGGGTAGTCCCCGTTGCCCTTGCATCCGGTTGCCTGACACGCTGCCGCGTCGTACATCGGAATGAGGATGGTGTGTGGGAGCGCAGGAGCGGTGGGGTTGGTGATGCACGGCACGAGCTTGTTGAGCGAGGCCCCTGGCTGGCCCGCCGCCGTGCCTCCCGCCGTGATGTTCACTTCGCAGACGTCGTCGCGCAGTTGGCTGAATCCGCCGGGGAGTGAGCTGCAGCCAGTTTGAGGTTTCGTGTCGTCGAGGTAGATCGTGATGTCCGTCGTGCCCGCCAGCAGCACCTGCGAGAACTCGCAGTCCGAGATCACGATCGGTACCGTCCTCGCCCGGCCGAGCGTGCCCCATCGAGCGGTGGCGCTCCGGTTGACGTCACCGGCGCTCTGCGCCAGGAGAAGTCCACTGACGTCGTCGGTCACTGTGATGGTGGCCTCGCCGTCGCCGCATGCTGGAGCGTTTATGGTCTGGCCTCTGTCGACCTTGCGATAGTTCGGGTAGTCGCCGTCCGGAGCACCGGTGAGAGCGCAATCGAATGCGAGAGCGAGCACGGTGCCGTCTGCGCTGCTCTGTGCCGAGCGTGCCGTCGCGAAATAGCCACCTACGTCGACGGCCAGCGCCGCACCGACCAGGATCGCTGTCATCGCGAGAATCACGAAGAGGGTGGCGACACCGGCGTCGTCGCGATCGGAGATGTTCAGGGTGCGCATGGAAACCTCGCCGTCTCTACGTGGTTGGCGTCCAGCAGCAAGGGAACGAACGGAATGCTCCGCAGTGATACAGGCTTGGTTGCCCGGACAGTGACGAAATCGTCATCACCGGAAACATTTGGGCAAGGGGTCACGATTTCGATCACTGCGTCGTCGTCAACAGGGAGCGGCCGTCCAAGGGATGCAGCGCGTGCGCCTTGATGCGCCAACCCGATGGTGTGCGATTTTTCGCCCAGGAAGTTGCCGAGCACGACGGTCCCGATGATCAGCATCAACAGGATCGGCATGACGAGGACGACCTCGAGAGCGACGACGCCTCGATCGTCACGTTGGGAACGCAGTGAGTGGTTCATGAGATGAACGCCCGGACCCTTGGGGGGAGGTTGCCCTCCCCCCAAAGAATTCCGATCAGATGCCGGTGACGATTTCTTGCAGCTTGGTTGCCAACTGGGTGCCGAACGCCGTCCACAGTGCGGCCAGGGCCACGACGATGGCGCCGGCGACGACGACATATTCGATGGCGACGACGCCATCTTCGGACTCGACAGCAGTCTCGGCCGAGTACTTCTCAACGATGTTCAACATGACTTTGGTTACTCCTTGATAGATCCCGAACTCGCCGATCGAGGTGGGTCGGATGCAGACGATAAGCACGATCGCCTGACGGGAAATCCCCAAGATTGATGAATTCGATCTCGGCACGGATTCGTACTGTTCGAGGCATGACATTGCATGCCGTCGTCCAGAAGCATTGGCTCAATTCGCTCACCGCCCTGCTGTTCGTCGTTGCGTTCTGGCGGCTCGGCTTCAGCGCCGAGCTCCCGGCGGTACTCGCCTTCATCCTCGGTGGAGTGCTGCTGGCGGTCATCGACTGGAAGATTCAGCGGCTCCCGACGCGCATCGTGTACTCGACGCTCGCCGCGGTCGCCGGCGGGTTGGTGTTCGCAGCGATCGTGGAACGTGACTGGGTTCCTCTGGCCACCGCAGTCACCGGCGCTCTGCTGTTCGTCAACGCCTTCGCCCTCATCTGGATGCTGACCACCAAGTTCACCGGGATGATGGTGCTCGGCTTCGGCGACGTGCGTCTGGCCGCCGTGCTCGGCCTGCTGCTCGGGTGGTACGGCTTGCCGTTCGTCCTCTACGGCGCAATCGCCGGCCATCTCCTTGCGTTGGTCGTTGCCGTGGTCACGTGCATCCGCAAGCGAGCACTGCACTTGCGGTACTCGTTCGGGCCTCCGCTGATCGCCGGCACCTTGGCAGTGGTGCTCATCCACGGCTGATCCGGACAAGTCGAACGGTCTGATACAGGGCGGCGACGGCCGCGTTGCGAGGAAGACTCGCTGGGATCTCTCAAGCGGTGCGAACGGTCGGACCGCAGTCGCGAGCGACGGGCGTTCCACGACGTCGATCACGAGACCCGCTCGACTCGTACGGCAGCAGGTCTCGATGAACATCGGCCAGCGCGACTGCTGCCAGCTGCGACCTCACGCCGAGTTTCTGCAGCACGGAGCGGATCTGCGAGCGGACGGTGGTGAGCGCCACGAAGTGTGCTCGGGCGATCTCATCAGCGCTCAGTCCATCGGTCAGTGCTGCAAGAACGAGAGCCTCGCGGTGTGTCAGCTGTTCGAAGGTCCCCTGAGCCCGCAGAGACCGTGCCCGCTCGAGCCGAAGGTGCTCGAGCAACTGCGAACATTCGGTTCGCCCGATGATCGATTCACCGGACACGACGAGACCGAGCGTCGCATCGACCTGATCGAGCGACGTGTTCACACGGATCCATCCGACAGCACCGGCCTCGAGACACTCCGCCAGCACCGTGCGACGTCGTTCCGCGGTCAGCATCACCACACGTGCGCCGGTGGCGGCGAGCGGTGCGATGAGGTCGATGCCGCTGCCGACACCATTGCGCAGGTGCGTGTCGAGCAAGACGCAGTGCGGTTCGAAGCGTTCGGCGTGCTCGACCACGGCGCCAGCAGTGGCGGCGTCGTCGGTCTCGACGTGCCACTGCCGCTGCGTGAGCGCAAGCTGCAGTCCCGCCGCCATCAGTTCGTGTTCCTCGACGACCAGCAGCCGTCCCGACGTGGAACGACGGTCGGCCCCGTGCGTCGACGTGCACAGCACGTCGACGTCGCGTTGTCGAATCGTTGCCGATAACAGGCTCGTGGAGTACATCCGCCCAACTCTCCCAACAGGTCGGTTCGTGACGGGCGAGACAGTAGGTGAGACAAAATCCGATTGAAAGGGCTCCACCCGCACCGTTACGAAACTCTGAACATAACGTTGAAGGATTCCACACATGGCAGATCCAGTGGGTGTCTTGCATGAACCTGATGTTTCACATGAGGTTCATGGTTTGGTTAGTCCGATCGCCGGCTGGCCCGAGCGCGTCTCGGAGGGCCGACATGTCGACGACATGACATGAGACCGTCATCGAATCGCATCGTTCGTCATGCGCTCCCGATGCACGAGCCGAGGGTGGAGGGGACAACTCTGCGACAGCCCCTCGTCAAGATGTGCGTCATGGACAAGAACGACCCCGACACCCAGGTGTTCGCCATCGAGTGCGGCACCTGCGTCGCCACGGGTACCACTGCATGCACCGACTGTGTCGTCGCTCATCTGCTCGCCAACGATGACGGACCGATCGACCTCGTGTCGGTGGCGATCGGCCGACCGCCATCGGCCACCGAACGAGCGATCTCGCTGTTCGAACGCGCTGGTCTGCTCGACGACCCGATCCAGTTCGTCGACGTCGCAGCCTTCGAGCGCGGTCTCGAGGCACCCGTCGGCGCCGTACCCTGACGTCGTGCGGCGTCCGTTGGCCCTCCCGACGATCGAGGAGATCCGTACGCAACTGGAGGCGTCGGGCATCATCCACGTCGGTGTGACGGACGCCGACGTCCTGGTCGAGGCGCGTCGCGACCTGTACGAACGTCGGGATCTCGGCCTGCACGCCGAGATGGGCTTCACGTATCGGGACCCCGACAGATCGACGGACCCGCTGCGAGCCGTTGCCGGGGCCCGATCGGTCATCGTGGCCGCCAAGCCGTACCTGACCGAGGACGAACCGACCGAACCCGATCCGGCAGCGGGACCGCACGCGCGCGTCGGGCGCTACGCCTGGGTCGATCACTACGCGCCCCTCCGGGCCGCACTGCGAGACGTGTGCCGCCGCATCCGGAAATCCGATCACCGTGCAGTCGCATTCGCCGACGACAATTCGATCGTCGACCGTGCCGTCGCCCATCGCGCCGGACTCGGCTGGTACGGCAAGAACGCCAACCTGCTCCTCCCCGGCGCCGGGAGTTGGTTCGTGCTCGGCTGCATCGTCACCACCGCCCGTTACGAGCCGGCCGATGCGCCAGTGGCCGACGGTTGCGGAACCTGTC
>JBGTIA010000550.1:0-1726 GCA_041745835.1 Ilumatobacteraceae bacterium
CTTTGCCGCCGGGGATTGCGAACGCCGCTGACTCGGCAGCAACGGCGAGGTCGCAGGTGGCGACGAGTTGGCAGCCTGCAGCGGTGGCCAATGCGTGCACGCGTGCGACGACCGGCTGCGGCAGTGCCTGGACGGTGTCCATCATCTCGGTGCACACGACGAACAGGTGGCGGGCGGCATCGAGGTCGGCGCCGGCCATGTCGCCGAAGTTGTGGCCGGCGGAGAAGACGGGGCCGTTGGCGGCGAGGATCACGCCGAGCGCATCCGACTCGCCGATGTCGCGGAGCGCAACGGTGAGTTCCAGCATCACGTCGAGGGCGAGTGCGTTGCGTTTCTCGGGACGGTTCAGCGTGATCGTGGTGACGTCGCCGACGCGATCGACGAGGAGGTGCTCGTACATCATCAAGACAGTGTCGCGCCACCGCCGGTACCGTGCGGGCATGGCCAGTGACACGATCCCTGCCCGCCGTGAACGTGCGGAGCTCTGTGAGCTGTTCCTCGAACTCGGCCCGGACCAGCCGACGCTGTGCGGCGATTGGACGACCCGCGATCTCGCCGCCCACCTGGTGGTGCGCGAGCGTCGGCCCGATGCGGCGATCGGCATCATCGTGTCGCAGGCGGCCGGCTACACGGACAAGGTTCAAGCGGGTGTGGCCGACACCGAGTGGGACGAACTCGTCGACACGGTTCGTTCAGGCCCGCCGTTCTGGTCGCCGACCAGGATCACCAAGGTCGACGAGCTGGCCAACACCGTCGAGTTCTTCGTCCACCTCGAGGATGTCCGCCGTGCCCAGCCGACGTGGGAGCCACGCAGTCTCGACGCCGACTTGACCGACGCGCTCTACGGTGCACTCGGCAAGATGGCGAAGCGGCTGGTGAAGAATTCGCCGGTGGGCATCGTGCTCGAACCCGACGACGACCACGAGCCGATCGTCGCCAAGCACGCCGAACCGTCGGTGACGGTGCGGGGCCCGGTCGGTGAGCTGGTGTTGTTCGTGTACGGGCGCCAGGCACACAGCAGCGTCGAACTGTTCGGCGACGACGAGTCCGTGGCCGCCGCCAACGCCGCGTCGTTCGGGATCTGAGCCATCCGATGGCTACTCGTGATCTCGACGGTGCGGTGGTGGCGGTCGTCGGTTCGACCGGAGGGCTCGGTGGCGAGATCGTGTCGGCGCTCGTCGGGCGAGGTGCCACGGTGGTGCGCTGCAACCGGTCGGGCAGCCCCGACAGTGACGTCGCCGTCGAGCTTCGTGACTCGCGAGCCGGCGATGCGCTCGTCGAGTACGTGACCGCTGCACACGGTCGCCTCGACGGGGTCGTCGTGGCGGCGGGAATCGTGGCGTTCGGTGACCTGGTCGACACCGACGACGTCGTCATCGAGGAGCTGTTCCTCACCAACGCGTTGGGCCCGATGTGGCTCGCCAAGCACGTGGCGCCGGCCCTGCAGGCTTCGCAGGGATTCTTCGTCAACCTGTCCGGCGTCGTCGCCGAGACCCCCTTGCCCGGCATGGCTGCCTACTCGGCGTCGAAGGCCGCCGCGGCAGCAGCGACCGAGGCGATTCGCCGCGAGTTCCGCCGGATGAAGGTGACGGTCATCGACGTCCGGCCGCCGCACACCGAGACCGGCTTGGCGACGCGACCGATCGCCGGCGAGGCACCGAAGATGCCCGCCGGGCTCGAACCGGCGGCAGTGGCCGAGCGTGTCGTCCGGGCGATCGAGCAGGGC
>JBGTIA010000551.1:0-2393 GCA_041745835.1 Ilumatobacteraceae bacterium
CGGCCAGCCTGCCGTCGGGTCGTGTGCTGCTCAACGACTCCATCCCGATCACGGCACGATGCCACAACGTCATCGAGCCGGCACTGCGCGCCGCGCTCGCCGAGATCGCGGCCCAGGGCCTCGGCGGCACGATCGACGTCGCCAATTCCAACGCCTTCGGCGGCTGCCACCTCGCCCGGTTCAACCGGCTGACGCCCGACAGCACCGTCGGGTTCCTGTCGCGCCACTCGTGGGGCATGGCGTTCGACACCAACACCGTCGGATCCTGTCAAGGCTGCGCCCCGCCCGACTTCGCAACCCGTCCCGGTGGCTGCTCGGCGGTCCAGATCTTCCGCAAGCACGGCTTCGCCTGGGGCGGCAACTTCCTGACCCCCGACGGGATGCACTTCGAGTACGTCGGCGAGCGTCGTGACCTCTTGGCGTATCCGTCGCGTTGGTGTCAGAACAGCGGCGGAGTTGCTTCGCTCACCGACGAGGAGGCGGGCATCGACACGTTCTTCGTCTCCGACGGCCTCATGGTGGGCGAGCACTGATGGGCACGCGATTGCTGATCATCGGTGGCGGCCCCGCCGGCAACATCGCCGCCACCACCGCTGCGCGCCTCGGCGCCGATGTCGTCATGGTCGAGCGTGATGTCGTCGGCGGTGCAGCGCACCTGTGGGACTGCATCCCGTCGAAGGCGATGATCGCAACCGGGCGGGCGATCAGTCGCACGCGGGCGATCGGCGGGATGGGCCTCGCGAACGTCGACACGTCCGTCGACGTCGGCACCCTGACCGAGCGCATCGAGTGGGTGAAGAACACGATGCGCGACAACACGACATCGCTCCTGGCGAGCCAGGGCGTCCGCATCATGCGTGGCACCGGTCGATTCACCGGGCCCCACACCGCCGAGGTGGTCGGCGCCGACGGTACCGAGACGCTCGAGTTCGATGCCGCGTTGGTCTCCACCGGGTCACGACCGCGGATCCCGGAATGGTGTCATCCCGACGGCGAGCGGATCCTGACGACCCGCGACTGTTACCCGCCCAAGATCTTCCCCGAGAGCATCACCGTGGTGGGCTCCGGCGTCACCGGCGTCGAGTTCGTCCACATGTTCTCGTCGTTCGGATCGAAGGTCACGCTCGTCGTCAGCCGCCAGCAGGTGCTCCCCGGCAAGGATCCCGAGGTGGCGGCGGTGCTCGAGGAGGAGTTCATGCGTCGTGGAGTCAAGCTGCTGATGGGCGCTCGCGCGGAGGCGATCGATCGCACCGACGACGGCGTCACGGTTCGTTGCGACGACGGGAGGTCGGTCACCTCGAGCCACGCCGTGCTCGCCATCGGGTCCATCCCGAACACCGAGGACGTGGGCCTGGACGCTGCCGGCGTGACGGTCAACGAGTGGGGCTACGTCGACATCAACCAGCACTGTGTGTCGAACGTCGCGCACATCTACGCCGCCGGCGACATCAGCGGCAAGTTGCCCTTGTCGTCGGTCGCGTCGATGCAGGGCCGGAAGATCGCCGAACACATCATGGGTGGCCACACGCGCAGCCACCGTCACCTCGACTACGACAAGGCAGCGTCCGCCATCTTCACCGAGCCCGAAATAGCCGACGTCGGTCTCGCCGAAGCCGAGGCCTTCAGCTCGGGGCGCAAGATCCGCGTGACGAAGGTGCCCTTCTCGTCGACCGCCAAAGCGATGATCAACAACGACACCAAGGGGTTCGTGAAGATCATCTCCGACCCGGCCACGGGCGAGGTGCTCGGCGGGTCGATCGTCGGACGACAGGCTGCGGAACTGATCTCGGTGATCGCTGTCGCCGTCACCGCCGGCTTGACGGTGACCGACCTCGCGGAGAGCATCCTCGTGCACCCGGCGCTGAGCGAAGCCCTCTCGGAAGCCGCCGAGTAGCCCCCTCAGGCCCCGAGCGATGAGCGAAAGGACGCCATTCGGGCGGTTGGCTCGTCGCTGCCGGGATAACGCGCGGCGAGGGAAGCGCCAGCGACGAGCCGCAGTCGGGCCGACCCGATGCTCCCGTCACCGATGGTTGGTGAGGCCCGACGAATCGACAGGGAAGCGCCAGCGACGAGCCGCAGTCGGGCCGACCTGACGTTCGCCACCACAGCATTGTGGTGAGGCCCGACGAATCAGTACGTCCGACTACTCGATGATGGCGAGGATGTCGCCGCCGCCGACGGTGTCGCCCGCGGTGACCTTGATCTCCTTGACCGTGCCGGCCTTCTCGGCGTTGATCTGATTCTCCATCTTCATGGCCTCGAGCACCACGATGCCGGCGCCGACCTCGACGGTCTGACCGACCTCGACGAGGATCTTCACGATCGTTCCCTGCATCGGCGCCTCGACCGAACCGGATGCGATCGACCCGCCGCTCCCGCTGCTGCTGCCTTGG
>JBGTIA010000552.1:0-3147 GCA_041745835.1 Ilumatobacteraceae bacterium
GACACCAAGCGGCTCGCCGCGATCGCGTCCGAGATCTCCGACCTCGCCGACCGGGCCCGCACCCGCAAGCTGAGCCCCGACGAGATCTCCGGCGGCACGTTCACGCTCACCAACAACGGTTCGGCCGGATCGGTGCTCACCATGCCGATCATCAACCAGCCGCAGGTGGCGATCATCTCGACCGACGCCATCGTGCGCAAGCCGGTGGTCACCAGCGGACCCGACGGTGGCGAGGCCATCGCGATCCATCCCGTGGGCAACCTGGCGATGAGCTGGGATCATCGGGCCTTCGACGGTGCCTACGCCGCGCGATTCCTGGCGCGGGTCAAGGAGATCCTCGAGACCAAGGATTGGTCGACCGAGCTCTGACGCTCGGGCACGTCGTGACCGATCCGCTGCGCGTCCGATGGTTGGGGCGGGTGCCGTATCGCGAGGCGTTGGCGGTTCAGACGGCGCTGTTCGAACACGGCGACGGTCAGCATCTCCTGCTGCTCGAGCATCCGCACGTGTTCACGCACGGCAGGCGGGCCGATCTCTCGGCGAACCTGCGGTGCGAGCCGGCAGCTGTCGGCGCCGAACTGGTCGGCGTCAAGCGCGGCGGCGACATCACGTATCACGGTCCCGGCCAGCTGGTGGGCTATCCGATCGTGAACGTCGACAATCGACTGGGAGCATCCGGGCACGTGTGCGACGTCGAAGGCCTGGTCATCGACGCACTCGCCGAACTCGGCTTGACCAACGCCGGGCGGCTCGAGGGCTTCGCCGGGGTGTGGCTCGACGTCGACCATCCCGATCCGGACGTCGTGCCGCGCAAGATCTGCGCCATCGGTGTGCGGCTGGCGCACGGACGAACGATGCACGGCTTCGCGCTCAACGTCGCCACCGACATGGCGTACCTGCGCGACCACATCGTGCCGTGCGGCATCGGCGACAAGCCGGTCACGTCGCTGGCCGAAGAGGGCATCGACGCTTCGATGCGCCAGGTCGTCGACGTCGTCGCACGGCTCGCAGCCGAGCGGTGGGCCCACGGTGTGATCGAGCGTCAGGACGTCGCGTGGAAGCATGCCGCCGACGGGCGGGACCTGACGGCATTCTCCCGTGGCGAGGGTCCCGGCACGCAGGTCAAGCTGATGTCCGATCGTGCGGTGGCCAGGTTGGAAGCAGCGGGTGTCACCGAGGGCCTGTCGATCGAGACGCGCAAGCCCGAGTGGTTGCGTCCCAAAGTCGAACTCGGTGTCGAGGTGATGTCGCTGAAGAAGACGGTGCGCGATCTCGACCTCGTCACGGTGTGCGAGGACGCCGGCTGTCCCAACCTGTCCGAGTGCTGGGCCGACGGCACGGCGACGTTCATGGTGCTCGGCGAGCGGTGCACGCGGGCATGCGGGTTCTGCCTGGTCGACACCAGCAAACCGCTCGACCCGGCGCACGACGAACCGATGCGGGTCGCCGAGGCCATCGCCCGCATGGGGCTCGACCACGCCGTGCTCACGATGGTGGCACGCGACGACCTCGCCGACGGTGGGATGGCTCACATCGCCGCGTGTGTCGAGGCGATCCGACTGCGCCGACCGGCCGCCAGGATCGAGACTTTGATCTCCGACGCCAAAGGCGACGAGGCTGCGCTCGACCTGCTGTTCGCGGTCCGACCGGACGTGTTGAACCACAACGTCGAGACCGTCGCTCGTCTCCAACGCGCAGTGCGACCGTCGGCCGGCTACGCCCGTTCGCTGGGAGTGCTCGCCAGGGCGAAGGCAGCGGGACTCACGACGAAGACCGGGTTCATGGTCGGCCTCGGCGAGACCGACGACGAGATCGACGGCTTGCTCGCCGACCTCGCCGACCTGGGCGTCGACATCGTCACGATCGGCCAGTACCTGCGGCCGACGTCGCACCACCTGCCGATCGTCCGCTACGCGGCGCAGGCCGAGTTCGTGCGGTGGAAGGAAAACGGCGAGGGGTACGGCATCGGCCATGTCGAAGCGAGCCCGCTCACCCGCTCGAGCTACCACGCCAAGGGCGCCGCCGAGTCGGTCAGCAGCCCGGTGTCGATCGGGGTGCCGGTTGGGGTGACGGTTGGGGTGACGGTCGGAATGTCCGCCACGTCGTTCACGTGACCAGCTCGTCGTGACGCGATGGTCGCCTGAACAGGTCGAGGCGATCGCGCCGTCGCCCGCCGCGCTGAGCGCTGCACGTCCGCTCACCACGGTCACCAGATGGGCCGGCCTCGGCGCCGACGAACGAACCGTGTGGGGTTCGTGTCGGGGCAGCGGTGCCGAGCCGTACGACACGATGGTCGACCACGTCGGCGTGGCCTCCCGGTGCACGTGCCCGAGCCGTCGCCATCCGTGCAAGCACGTCCTCGCACTGCTGCTGCTGTGGTGCCACGGCGACGTTCCCGACACGGTCGCGCCGACGAACGTCATGAGGTGGATCGACACGCGCCCGTTGCCGGTCGCCCAGGCGTCGGAGGCCGTATCGGTGGACACGATCGTGGTTCCGGCCGGTGCCGGATCCGGTGTCGAATCCACATCGACCAGCAGCCCGGTCCCGGCCGACGATGTACCGGACCCGTTGCCCGAACCCGATCAGGAACGTGCTCGCGACGAGCGTGTCGAGCGGATGTTCGCAGGGCTGACCGAACTCGATCGATGGCTCGACGACCGGATGCGCACGGGGCTGGCCGATCCGGCGCTCGCGAAGTACGCCACCTGGGACGAACTGGCGGCACGTCTCGTCGACGCACAGGCAGGCAGCCTCGCGAACCGGATCCGACGCCTGGCCGGGCTGGTCGGCGCCTCTCCCGACTGGCACAGTGACGTACTGGCCGAACTCGGATTGCTGCACCTGCTCGCTCAGGCCGGGCGTCGGCTCGGCTCGCTCCCCGGGCCACTCGCCGATGCGGTGGCGACGACGGTTGGCTGGCAGGTGCGGCAGGCCGACGTGCTCGGTGGGGTGCCCGACACCGACACCTGGGTCGTCGCCGGCCGCAGCGATACGAGGGAGGACCGCATCGAGGTGCGTCGCCACTGGTTGCGGGGCGAGACGTCGGGGCGGTGGGCGCTCGTGTTGTCGTTCGCCGCCTACCGACAGAGCCTCGACACGTCGTTGACGGTCGGCACGGCGATCGCCGCCGACCTCCACCGGTAT
>JBGTIA010000553.1:0-3643 GCA_041745835.1 Ilumatobacteraceae bacterium
GAAGCGGT
The DNA here is from genome assembly GCA_041745835.1 of Ilumatobacteraceae bacterium. Taxonomy (GTDB): domain Bacteria; phylum Actinomycetota; class Acidimicrobiia; order Acidimicrobiales; family Ilumatobacteraceae; genus Sva-07. The sequence continues at coordinate 9 of JBGTIA010000553.1, forward strand.
GGAGTTGCTCGAGTTCAACGGTGCGGGCGGTGTCGCAGAGTTCGGTGAACATTCCACCGCGCCCGACCGCCAGCAACTGGTGTGGGTCACCGACCAGCGCCAGGCGCCACTGTCGCTTCTCGGCGTGCACGACGAGGCGGTAGTGGTCGGCGGTGTTCAACATGGCGGCCTCGTCCACCAGGATCGTCGCCCCCGCAGGTGGGCTCGGCCACGGCCTCCTCGGGTCCGAGTGGTCGAGTTCGTAGAGCAGCTTGGCAACCGTGTCACACTCCGCCCCGGTCTCCTGCTTCAGAACGGCAGCCGCTCGTGCCGTCGGCGCCAACCCGACCACGACGCGATGCTGGTCGTGGAGTTCGCCGACGGCAGCTTCGAGCATCGCTGTCTTGCCCGCACCTGCCGGACCAACGACCACGACGAGGCGTTCGTGGCCGGCGACGGCGCTCGCGGCGGTTCGCTGAGCGTCGTCGAGTCGACCCTCGACGATCGTCGCCGACGGTGACGCCTCGGGTGTTTGGGCGTCGAGGGCGAAACTGATGATGTGCTCCTCCTGGGCGAGGACATGCTCGGACGTGGATTGCTTGGCGATCGGTTCGATCCACACCGACCGCCCATCGCTGCGCCGGCGCGCTCCGGTGTCGGTCGGGTCGAGATCGACACACTCGGCGAGCACGGTGTCGACCGCAGCATCCAGAGCTGCCGCCCACGTCGTGGCGTCGTGTCCTGGCTGTGGAGACACGGTGTCACAGAGCTGGCGCAGGACATCCATGCGGTTCCATGCTGACTGCCGGGCGGCCAATGACTCAACGACCTCGCTCGCGGCGACCGGCGATGGCTCCAGCGGGTGTTGGTGGGCGTAGGCGACTGCGGACTCGACAACGGTGGCGGGGTCGATACCGAGCGAGCGGGCCTCGACTTGCCACCGTATGCGCAGTTCAGTGACGCCGAGGCCGGTCTTGCGGTTGCGGGTGTCGACAGCTCCGTGCGCTGGCGCTCGAGGAGATGCTGCAACGCTCCACCGGCGAGGGTCGTCGCCAACTCCATCAACGCCCACCGGGGAACCCGCAAGCATTTCTCCCCGAGACGTACCACCGGTAGGCCAGTCGTGCCGCCCGAGTTCAGGTACTCGTGTGCGAGCTGATAGCCGAGCGAACGACCGATCCGCAGCACCTCTGCCGCCTCAACAAGCGTGAGCAACGCGGGCTCGAACGGCTCAGAAAGATCCCCCAACGACGACATGAACCATCAGAAGTACACCGATGACATTCACCCCGCAACCCCAATGTTTGCGGGCGTTCCGAACGATCCGGACCAGAAGACATCAACGGACACAGGAGGACATCAGAGGACACCAGACGGACGGTCGACTGTGACCAAAGTCACGTATGGCCGGACTGTACCGGCATCCAGGACACGGTCAGCGGCTGAGGATTCGCAGCGTCGCTCGTGCTCGGTCTCGAGCGTCAGTCTCGAGTTCGTTCCACACTCGATGCTCACCGATAAGCAATTCCCTGTGAGCGCGAATACGGCGCCGATCCTTCGAAGTCAGCTCGGCAGCGACAGCGAGTGGATCGCTGATCAGCGAGAGAAGAAACACGAAGTCCAGACGCTGTGCTGCCGGCGCATCATCGACCCTGACGGCGAGAGCTTTGGCGACAGTAGCGCCGAGCAACGATGGCCGAGGGATGTGACCGGAACGGGTGGCTGAAGCGACCGGAACCAGCTCGGTCCGATCGAGCGCCTGAGTACCGCCAGGGACCTGCAGCGTTCGACCCGGTGGCGTCGTGGTCAGATCGGTGCGCTCGCCGAGCCCCTCGGAAGCGAGTACGTCAATTGTGACCCGATTGCGGCGATAGCGGTGGGCGATCCCGTCGGGGCTGATCCCATCTTGTTCGAAGCCGAGATCTCGAGTCCTGAGGCGAACGCGGCAATCGGCCGGCCGGCGATTCGCGCGTTGACGAGCACGTCGAGGTCGGTGGACACGCGCGGTGGAGTGACTCCCTGTTCGATGGCATGGAGGAAGACCATTTGACCGCCGATCAGAGTCCACTCTCCTGGCCGTACGTCGCTCAGCTCGATCAGTGCATCCCACAGTTCGTCGTCGTGGCCGGCGAGCGTCGGCAGCCGTACCGGTTCTCGATCGACGACAGGAAAGGTCATCGGTGCCGTTCGATCAGTTCGCGCCCGGCGCGTTGCGACCGCTCGTCGTCTGCATCGAGAAGATCGACAGCGACAACTGGCCACGACGCGACCCGCTGTTGGTCGTCGAACGGCCAGGCTTCATCGTCGACGACATGCAGGATCGCATTCGGACGATCTGCGTCTTCGTCGAGGGCGTAGCGGTCGATGAGCTCGACCACATCTCCGGCACGCACGTAGACCTCGGCGGCGTCCTGCACGATCAAATCAGCGCGGTACTGAGGCCCAGCGCTGACCCCTCCTCGAACGACACGGCCATCACCAACCACCCCGCCGAGAACCGACGGGTGCGCGTACACCTCACGCCGTTCCGCTCGCGCACGAAGTTGCTCGACGAGCCCACCGAGACCGTGATCGGCAAGCCGCCTGCGGGCGCGTGACCGCTCGACCGGCGACAGCTCGGGCTCGTGTCCCGCGGCGAGTTCCAACACCGCCCACGCCGACGATGCACTCCACGGCCGACCAGCACCATTGCGACGGAGACGATCGATGTCGCCCCGCTCGATCACCCAGCTCCGCCCGAGCTGCTGCCCGGCCAACTGACCCGACTCCAGCAACTGACGAACGCGCCGCGGACTGACATTCAGCACATCGGCCGCCCGAGCCACACTCAACACTTCCATATCCAAACACTACCGAACGCGGAACTATTATGCAATGGCCGTTGAGACTCCACCGAACCGAGAAGTCAAGATCCGCGGTCGAGACGAGCGCCGAGTTCATCGGCTGCAGCACGGTCGCTGCGGTGTCCTCGATGTGCGTACACCTTGGCCAACGTCTCGACGTGATCGCCGATACGCGCGGCCACGGCGGGCAGGGATTCGCCCGCGTCGAGTTGTGTCGTGGCGTACCAATGGCGCAGGTCGTGGAGCCGAACATCGGCTGCACCAGGAACCCGATCGGTGAGCCGCTTGAACGCCTGCGTCAATCGGTCGGGCCGAACCGGCACACCGCCGGTCGGGTCGACGAACAAGTCCGCGATCACGAAGGCATCTGGGCGAAAGGCACAACCGGCCTGCGACGCAGTCGACAACTGGTAGTCGTGGTGATCCCGTAGGACCTGACACGTCGTCGGGTCGATTGACACCTGCCGAGTCTGATGCGACTTCGGATCCTTCTCGATCAGTTCGCCAGACACCAGGCGGGCGACCGCGTGCCGAATCCAGATCGTCCGCTCATCGAGATCGACCGACGACCAACGCAACCCGCACACCTCACCACGCCGCGCGCCAGTCGCCGCCAACAACCGGAACGCGACGTGGTTCTCTGGGTTCCGACTCTCGACCGCAGCGCGTAGTAGTGATGCAACCACCTCGGGTGTCGGCACCGTTCGGGATTGACGGGGCACAGCCGGAGGGGTCGCGAGTCGCACGACGTTGCGTGTTGCCCACCCCCACTTCATCGCCTGCTGGAACGCGCCACCGAGCAGTGCGTGGTAT
>JBGTIA010000554.1:0-3599 GCA_041745835.1 Ilumatobacteraceae bacterium
GTTGTCGCGACGTTTCTGGCTCGGGGCGGGGTTCGAGCCGACCGGGTTCTGGACCGTTCGTGCGATCCCGGACTCCTACGCCAGAAGCACCTAGCGCTGCCTCGGAGTCGAGTCAGCGAGAGAGTCACGATCTGCGAGGCCGCGTGGTCATCACGGGTCTGCCCTTCACGGTTCACAGGTCAGGCGTCCTTCTGGGAGCCTCTGCATGGAAGTCCTCGGCACTGCTAAACATCGCCAGGGGTGGACATTGGGCGCGTGACACCCACTGGGAGCGCCCCGTGCCCGTGAGGTGCCCGCGATGAGCCGAAACCGCCTGAATTGAGGGCACCGGTGGCACTCGTACCCGAGCGACACCTGGCAGGGTGCTCGCCGTCGGCCCACCCATAACGGCCGCTCCGTAATCCGGTCGACGTGGGTGACGTGGCGCCGCATCGCGGCCCAAGCCGAGCGCCCGATATTCACGGGTGGCGGTAGCCGATCACTCCAGGACTCGATCGTGGGCTGCAGTTTCCCGACTCGGGGGTATCGCTCGGGGCCACTGTCATGGCAGCTGCGCGCCTACGGCGGGTGCTACGGGTGCAGTACGTGGGCGGTGTCGGGGCGGGTGCGGTTTTCGAGCATCTCGACGTAGACGTCGCCGACCGCATCGACGCCCGTGCCGTGTTGGATCTTGATCCAGTCGGTCACCCGTTCAGCGAATGGGCCCCATGCCTTCTGGAGTCTTGCCTCGATCACGCCAGGACCCCACTCCTCGCGGCGCCTTTCGATCTGGGTCGGGGCGAAGAACATCGTCTGCGCAGGGCCTGGCATCGGATCGATACTCCCTGACCGCTTCTCCCAGTGGGTGAGTCCGACGATCGCGGAGTGCGTGAGGTCGTCGCCGTAATGCTCGTGCACCGCCCGCACAACTGCCGCATTTCCGCTCATGTCGACGAACGCCGTCGGCCCGGAGGGGAGCGAGGCGATGTCGTCGTAGGTGACGACCCGGTCGTAGCAGCCGAGCCCCTCAACGAAAGCGGCATTGCCCGGTGACGTGAGGCCGACAACCGTCACTCCCTCGCGGCCGCTCAGGAGGTGCGCCGTTCCGAACGCGGTCTTGCTCGATGCGCTCGCGAGCACCACCGTCGACGCACCGAAGAACTCGTTGTCGGCGAGGAAGTCATCGATCAAGAACGACGTGAAGAACAAGGGGCGGTACAACATCTGCTCGGCTTCCAGGTCGGAGCGATAGCCAGGTGTACCGGAGCATCGCTCGTAGTTGTTGTAGACCGGCGGCAGGGCAGCGCGGTGAGCGGCGCCATCGGTCAGTGATCCAGTCGACACGTGCGTGGGCACGATCACCAGCTCGGTGGACATCGGCAGGTAGCCGAACAGGCGCTCGCCCTCGCTGACAGCGTCGCAGCGTGATTCGACGACATCGGCGAAGCCCCAGACCGGCACACGGCCCCAGTTCACATCGTTGCCCGAATCAGGGGCAGGGAAGAATGTCCAGTAGCCGATCATGTCGCCGGCAGCGGCGTACGTGATGTTGTTGGCGGTGAACCCGAACGCGTCCACCCGCAGTCGCACCTCGCCGTCGTTGAGGGATGCGGGGACGAACTCGACGACGCGGGCCGTGCGGTAGTCGTCTCGGTCAACGAGGAAATGCCAGTCGCTCATGGTGAGACCGTACTGCTCGTCGAGGGACTGGTTGCACCCCTCTCGTAGTGATGGCGCGGGCGTGGCGGCCGACCCGGATGTGTCCGAGGCCACTTGATCAACGCTCCCAGGCATGTCAGGGTTTTGTCATTCGGGTGACCAACACATGGGGGCTACGGACATGGCGCAGGGGACACACCTCGGAGATCGGGCGATCGTGGTGGGTGGCGGCATGGGCGGGTTGTTCTCGGCCCGCGTGCTGTCGGACCACTTCGGCGAGGTGATCGTTCTCGATCGCGACGAGGAGCCGACGGCGGACGAGCCACGCGGCACCGTCCCGCAGGGTCATCACTTCCACGTGCTGCTGCCTGGCGGGCTTGACGCGATGACGGAGTGGTTCCCGGGCTTCGTCGACGATCTCGTCGACACGGGATCGGTTGAGATGCAACTCGGTCGCGACTTCTACGCCTACACCCCGCAGGGCAAGTCGTACAGCATCCAGGCGCACGTACCGGACCCGGTCGAGGGCGGTGCGATGACCTACGTCCAGACCCGACCCCAACTCGAGTTGAACGTCCGCCGCCGCGTCGCGTCGGTCGCCAACGTCGACTTGCGGTACCGGGCGCTGGTCGACGGCCCGATCACCGCGGACGACCGGGTCGTTGGTGTGCAACTCCGCGACGGTGGCTCGATCACCGCCGACCTCGTGATCGATGCGAGCGGCCGCAACAGCTGCTCCGCTCGGTGGCTGCCCGATCTGGGTTTCGACACCGCTCCGGAGACCTACGTCAACTGCGACGTGTCGTATGCGTCGGTCATCTGTGAGCCGAACGACTGGGACGCATTCGAGGGTTCGGTGATGTTCGTCATGCCGTCGGGCGAGGGCGTCCATGCCTCACGAGCCGGCGCCATCGTCAAGCTGCCTCACGGTAGATGGCTCGTCAACCTCGGTGGCCGGTACGGCGACACCCCACCGACCGAGTGGGAGGACTTCCGGGCGTTCGGGCGCACGTTGATCGTCTCCACGTGGGACGACCTAGTCGACACGGTGACGCCGGTGACGGACATCAAGACCTATCGGATGCCGCGTGCGGTCCGCCATCACTACGAACAGGTCGAACGGTTCCCCGACGGGCTCCTGCCGATCGGTGACTCGGTGTGCTTCTTCAATCCGACGCACGGCCAGGGCATGTCGTCGGCAGCCGGCCAGGTCTGCGGGCTGCAGTCTCTCCTGGCTGAGCGTGCCGCCGACGGCCGCGGCCTGGACGGACTGGCGATGGAGTTCTTCCCGATCGCCGAGGAGTGGGTGCGGGGACCGTGGATCCTCGCTGCGATGAGCGACTTCGCGAACCCTGACTGCACCGGTGACTTCCCCGAGGCCGATCTCCCGGATCTGATGTTGCTCGGCGAGGCAGCCAAGCAAGCGGCAACGTCGCCGGAGATGCGTCAGCTCGTCAACGACATCGGAACCTTGCGCAAGCCGTTGTCGGCGATTCGGACGCTCACGCCCGCCTGAAGCATCACGTCGCCAGCGCTCTCTTCGACCTCGACGGCCAAGTGCTTGCACGAGCGACCGCCACCGCGATGCCAGCACCCCTCCGGGCACTCTCACGACCCGCTGATCGCTTTGGACTACGTCACCGAACCATCAGCTAGAGGACGAACGCCATAGCGACCATCTTGCTCCATAGCGACCCACCCGGTTGAGGGACCGGCATCCCAGGCGAGACACGATCGGACGGCTACGACGGCGCTGCACGAGAGCACCCGATAACCGCACGCTGTAATCCGCCGGTGCACGAGAACCGACCACAACAGTCCGGCCCTTATGCCGGTGATCGATTGGGCTGGCGGTGATCGGGTGCTCCCGATCACCGCCATAAGGGCAGATCATGCAGGTGATCGACGCTGGTGTGGTGAAGGCGAGGAGCGTGTGTCGATCACCTCCATATCAATCCAAG
>JBGTIA010000555.1:0-1916 GCA_041745835.1 Ilumatobacteraceae bacterium
CGCCAATCGCTGACGCCGTCTGCCTGCTGGAACGCCTGCGGTGTGATCGCGTCGGTCACCATCCACCTCCGTCGGTCCGTGAGCCGTGCCGTCGACCCTCGTGAGACCCTAGCCGCCGCGAGCGACATGCCGGACGGATCGGGGGCGGCCATCGGCGAGTTGAAGGCCGAGCCTGCGGGTGAGCTGCAGGTGTACTGCAGCGGCAACTTGGTCCGCTGGCTCTCCGACGCTGGCCTCGTCGACGAGATCACCCTGCTCACCTACCCGGTGGTCGTCGGCCAGGGCACGCGCACGTTCCCCGACTCCGGCCCGGACACAGCGCTCGACCTAGTCGAGTCGCGAGCCACCACGAACGCGTCACGCTCCAGCTCTACCGCCCCACCGGGAGCCCACGGCACGCAACCGCCACCGTCGACGTGAAAACAGACCTGATCGGGATTGGGGACGGTCCGCAGGTATGGGCTCGGGTACACTCGCTCGGTCCGTTATCCCTGGTGAGAGGTCAGATACCGCATGGCACGAGTGATCCTGATCGCGTGGGACGGCGCCGATTGGCGCATCCTCGACCCCCTGTTGGAGCAGGGCGCCCTGCCGAACCTGCAGGCCCTGATCGACCGGGGGCAGAGAGACGTCCTGCGTTCGACCGTCCCGACGCATAGCTGGAGCGCGTGGCCGAGCTTCCTGACCGGGGTCGACCCGGTGGACCACGGCGTCTACGACATCCTCGAGACGGTCCCCGGGACGCACAAGCAGTACCCGGTCACCTACAAGTCGATCAAGGCGCGGACGTTCCTCGACGACCTCACCGCGGCCGGCAAGAACCAGCTGCTACTCGACGTGCCGCTGACGTTCCCGCCGCCCGCGATCAGCGGGCATCTGACCGCCGGGGGAGTCCTGCCCAAGAACCGTCCGTTCACGCACCCGGCCAACCTGCCCGACACTCTGCAGAAGGCCGGGCTCGAGTGGCCGATCAACGGCATGAGCTGGACCACCTACCGGAATCGTCCCGACGCCTACCTGGACGAGGCCTTCGAGGTCACCGGCAAGCGGATCGCCGCGAGCGAGTGGCTGATGGACAACACCGAGTGGGACCTGATGGCCAGCGTCTGGGTGAGCATCGATCGCACCCAGCACTGCTTGTCCAACTACATCGCGCCCGACCACCCCGACTACGTGAAGAACAAGGACACGCGTATCGGCAAGAAGGTCGCCGACATCTTTCGGCAGACCGACGAGGCGATCGGGTCGTTCGTCTCTCGCGCCAACGACGACGACATCATCCTGTTCATCAGCGACCACGGGTTCCAGTCGTGCACACGGGCGCTGCACATGGACCACCTGCTCAAGCAGTTCGGCTATCTGGAGTTCTCGGCCTCCAACGTCGTGTTCGGGCCGATGCACTGGGGGCCGATGCGCAACGTAGCGCGCAAGGTGTACGACCTGCTCGGCTTGCATGGCAAGGTGTCGCTGCCGCAGTCGATCAACTGGTCCAAGACCAAGGCGTACACGACGATCCGCTCGACCGGCGAAGGTGTCTCGATCAACCTGGCCGGCCGCGAGATCGACGGCATCGTCGACCCCGGCGACTACGACAAGGTGCGGGGCGAGATCATGGATCGCCTGGCGTCGTTCGTGGACCCGAAGACCGGCAACAAGCCGGTGAAGGAGATCCACACCCGCGAGGAGATCTTCACCGGGAAATTCGTGGACGAGGCTCCCGACATCATGATGGTGCCGGCCGAGGGCTACTCGCTCACCCACGCCAAGAGCGCGATCGAGGACGCGGACTGGGTGAGTGGCGACCACCGGATGGAGGGCACGATCGTGGCGGTCGGGCCCAAGGTGACGCCGTTCACGTCAACGCCGGCGCTGATCGACATGGCCCCGACGCTCGTGGCGGCGCTGGGCGCGCCGAC
>JBGTIA010000556.1:0-3475 GCA_041745835.1 Ilumatobacteraceae bacterium
CACCGGCGACATGGCCGAACTCGGCTGGACGCCGTCGGACAACGCGTGGCGGGCGGTGAGCGTCGGAAGCGACGAGTGCCCCGGCGCCGACCGTTGTCCGCTGGGTGATCCGTGCTTCGCCGAGCAGGCGCGCCGTCGGGCCGCCGCCGCCGACGTGATCGTGGTCAACACCCATCTGTACGGGCTGAACGTGGCGAGTGGCGGGGCGATCCTTCCCGAACACGACGTGGTGGTCTTCGACGAGGCGCACGTGCTCGAGGACATCATGAGTGACACCGTCGGCGTCGCGATCGCACCCGGCCGATTCACCGCACTCTCGGCCATCGTGCGGCGGATCGTCGACGACCCGAAGCTGATCGGCTCGATCGCCGAGATCTCCGAAGGGCTGCGCGACGCACTGACACCCCACGTCGGCAATCGGTTGTCGACCCCGCTCCCCGACTCGGTGCAAGAGGTGCTCACGGATGCCCGGCTCCGCCTCGGTCGCGCCAACGAGGTCCTCGTCGGGATCGAGACGAAGAACGAGGACGCCAAACAGCGCCGGCTGCGCGCCCAGACGATGACGGGTCGGGCGATCGAGCAGCTCGACATCGCCATCGAGGGGCGCGAGGGCTACGTGGCATTCGTTTCCGGATCCCGGGATGCTCCGCGGTTGGAGGTCGCGCCCCTCGACGTCGGTCCTGCGATGAGGGAGGGCGTGTGGTCGCAGCGCACAGCGATCCTCACCAGCGCCACGATCCCCTCGTCGCTTGCGTCTCGGGTGGGAATCGCTGTCGACAGCGTCGACGTCGCCGACGTCGGCAGCCCGTTCGACTACGAGCACCATTCGATGCTGTACTGCGCGATGCACCTCCCGAACCCGAACTCGGAAGGATTCCGAGCGGCCGTCCACGACGAGCTCGAGGCCCTGATCACGGCGGCAGGGGGCCGGACACTGGCGTTGTTCACGAGTTGGCGTTCGATGGACGAGGCCGCTGAAGCGCTCCGCGAGCGCATCGACCTGCCCATTCTCACCCAGCGCGACCTCCCCAAGACGGCCCTGATCAAGGCGTTCGCCGACAGCGACGAGACCTGTCTGTTCGCCACGGCGGGGCTGTTCCAGGGCGTCGATGTTCCCGGCCAGACGCTGTCGCTCGTGGTGATCGACCGGATCCCGTTCCCTCGACCGGACGATCCGCTGCTGAGCGCCCGACGCGAACAACTCGGGCCGACGGCGTTCTCCGAGATCGACATTCCTCGGGCGTCCATGATGCTCGCGCAAGCCTGTGGACGCTTGATCCGCTCGGCGACCGATCGAGGGGTCGTCGCCGTGATGGACCCACGGCTCGGCACCGCCCGCTACCGCTGGGACATCATCAAGGCGCTCCCGCCGATGAAACGCACCAAGGAGCGGTCAGAGGTCGAAGCGTTCCTCCGCGACATTGCTGCGGAGTGACCGATTACAACACGGGTCTGACCCGCGATGTAATCGTCAGGTGATCGAGGCGGCGTAGATACCGTCGATGGTGGCGGCGAGCGTGGCGTCGAACTCGTCGTCGCTCTGGCCGGCGCTGAGGCCTTCGGTCAGAGCTCGCGAGAAGCTGGCGATCATGCCGTGCTGGCGCGACAGGCGCTCGTTGGCGTCGTCGCGTGGGTAGCCGCCGGACAACGCGACGACGCGCAGCACCTTCGGGTGTGCGATCAGGTCGGCATAGAAGTCGTCGACGGACGGGATCGACAGCTTCAGCATCACCGGTTGGTCGTCGCCCAGCTCGCCGAGCTGCTGCGAGATCCGCTCGCTCAGCAGGGCCTCGGCAGCCTCCTTCTCGGGGCTGTGGATGTCGACCTCGGGTTCGATGATCGGGACGAGTCCTGCAGCGAGAATCTCCTTCGCCACCTCGAACTGCTGGTCGACGACGGCGTTCACGCCGGCTTCGTTCGCGAGTTGCACGACCGAGCGCATCTTCGTGCCGAACACGCCGAGTCCGACGGCCCGCTCGCACAACTCGCGCAAGCCCGGGATCGGCTTCATGATCTGCGCACCGTCGACGACGTCGGCGAGGCCCTTGTCGACCTTCAGGAACGGCACGACTTGCTTGTTCGACCACAGATAGTCGGCTGAACCGGTGCCCTCGATCTGACGGTCCATCGTCTGCTCGAAGAGGATCGCGCCGAGGACCTTCTCGCCCGTGAAGGCAGGGGACGTGACGATTCTCGTCCGCATGGCGTGCATCAAGTCGAACATCTCGTCGTCGTTCGTCCAGGCGTTCTCCTCGATGCCGTACAGCCCGAGCGCCTTCGGTGTGCTGCCGCCACTCTGGTCGAGCGCAGCGATGAATCCCTGGCCGGTACGGACCTTGTTGAGCATGTCGTCGTTCACGACATCGACTGTAGCCAGTGAGCGAAGGACCAACCCCCCGGATGCACCGGACTGGTGACCAATGGCCCACACATCGCTACGGTCGCTGGACATGACCGCTTCCGAACCTCACCCGGGCGAGCGGGTGGTCCATGTCGAGATCGTCGACGGCACTGCGACGATCACCCTCGATTCCCAGCACAACCGAAACGCGTTGTCGCGCCAGCTCCTCGCCGATCTGCACCACGCACTCGATGCCGCCGAGGCTGCGACGCCGCGGGTGATCGTGCTCACCCATCGTGGTCCGGCGTTCTGCGCAGGCGCTGACCTCAAGGAGCGCGCCGCAGCGGGAAGCGCTTCGGCGGACTCCTCGCCGTTCGTCGGGGCACTCGAGCGGTTGATGGACGCGTCGTGCCCCACCATCGCTGTCGTCCAGGGCGCCGTGCGCGCCGGCGGCATCGGCCTGATGGCATCGTGCGACCTCGTCGTGGTGCACGACTCGACCACCTTCGCACTCACCGAGGTGCGTCTCGGCGTCGCCCCGGCCATCATCGCGGTGCCGATCCTGCGTCGAGTACCAGCGAGCCGGATCGCCGCCGCCATGCTCACCGGCGAATTCTTCGATGCCGAGACGGCGCGACAGATGGGGCTGATCACCCACGTCAGCAGCGACGTGATCTCGACCGTCGATGATCTGTGCGACGGCATCGGCCGTGGCGCCCCGGCAGCGGTCGCCGCAACCAAGCGGGTGTTGCACTCGGTTCCTGCAATGGGGCGGGGCGCAGCCTTCGACGCCATGGCGTCGCTGTCCAACGAGATGTTCAACGGCCCCGACGCCGCCGAGGGCATGGCGGCGTTCGCCGAGAAGCGGCTGCCGAACTGGGCGAGGTCCGACCGATGAGTGCCACGAAACAGACTGTCACGATCGACGTCTCGAACGGCATGCGTATCGCTGCCGACGAGTGGCCCGGCGACGGTCCGGCCGTCGTGCTCGCCCACGGCGGAGGCCAGACTCGGCACTCGTGGGGCGGCACGGTCGATGTGCTCTCGTCGAACGGGCACCGCGTGGTGTCGATCGACCTTCGCGGCCACGGCGACTCGGCATGGGATCCGAACGGCGACTACTCGATGAGCGCC
>JBGTIA010000557.1:0-1685 GCA_041745835.1 Ilumatobacteraceae bacterium
CCCCCATCGCCAGCGCGGCCTCGGCCGACAGAGGTTCGCCGAGCATGAGGTGGCGCTTCGCCGCCAACGGGCCGAGCAACAGCGGCCAGATCGCAGCGCCACCGTCCCCGGCGACGAGACCCACCTGCACGTGCGGATCGATGATCGAGGCGGTGTCGGCCATGACGATCACGTCGCAGAGCAGCGCCACCGAGGCGCCGAGCCCGACAGCAGGACCGTTGAGTGCGCAGACGATCGGCACCTCGACGTCGAGGAGGTTCCAAATCAACTGCTTGCCCTCGCGTCGCAGCTCGTGCAGGCGATCGGGACGGCGCAGCTCCGGGAACCACGACATGTCACCGCCTGCAGAAAAAGCCCGACCCGAACCGGTCAGCACGATGGCGCGGGCTTCTCGCTCGACGGTCAGAGCCCGGAACAGCTCCCACAGATCGTGGTGGAGTTGTTCGTCGACGGCATTCATCGACGAGGTGGGATGATCGATCGTGACGATCAGCAGATCGCCGTCACGTTCGGTGCGAATGGTGCGGCTGGTGTCCATCAACTCACGTCCTCAGACATCCGGTCAGAACATCGACGTGTCGACGTCGATGCCGAGCAGCAGTTTGCCGATCGTCTCGTTGAGCTTCGGGGCGGTCTGGATGTGCTGGGTGACGACGTGAGCGTCGCGAAGGCACCGGCCGAGGAGGCTCGTGTCGTACACCGCCGTACCGCCAGCGAGCGTAAAGGCGACGTCGGCCACCTCCGCTCCGACAGTCGCCGCATGTGTGGCGGCCAGCCGGATGCCCGTGCGCTCCTCGACGGTCACCTCGTCGCCGGCAACGGCGGTGTCCCACGCGGACTGCAGTTCGTCGATCAGGAACGCTCGCGCGGCGCGCAACTTGCCTTCGGCTCGCGCCAGCTCGACCTGGGTGAACCCGCTCTGGGCGAGCGTCTTCGACGAGTACTGCGGCTTCTTGCCCTGGGCGAGATCAACGAGTTCGTCGAGGGCCCGCCTCGCGACACCGAGCCCGACGGCCGACACCCCTGCCGCAAGCAACGTGAAGTTCGGGAACTGCGACAACGGTGTGCGCACCACCGGGCGCGTCACCGCCGGCTGAATCGTCCGGATGGCGGGCACGAACACGTCGGTGACCGAGTAGTCGAGCGACCCCGACCCCCGCATCCCGGTCGTGTACCACGTGTCGTGGAAGGTGACGTCCGACTGCGGGAACCAGCACAGCCGGAACGTGCCGTCGTCGCAGAGGGCACCGCCGAGCACCCATCGACAGTGCTGGATGCCACTCCCCCACGCCCACCGGCCGGTGACCGAGAACCCGTCGACGCCACCGACCGAGGTCGCTTCACCCTTGCCGTTGGGAGCGAAGACTCCACCGGTGATCGACGTCCGATCGCCGTAGATCTCCCGAGCGGCCGTCTCCGGCAGGAGCGACGCCATCGACGACGTGGTCGACGCGATCATCGTGCACCAGCCGGCTCCACCGTCGCTGTGCGCGACGGCTTCGATCGCCTCCACGAGCGTCACCGGATCGACCTCGGGCCCGCCGTACGCCGCTGGCACGCACATGCGCATCAGCTCGGCGTCGCTGAGCGCCTTCACCGTCGCCAGCGGCAGCCGGCGGTTCCGTTCGCCGTCGTCGGCGTTCGCCTCGATCAGCTCGGCGAGGTCGCGCGCGGCCCCGACGATG
>JBGTIA010000558.1:0-7337 GCA_041745835.1 Ilumatobacteraceae bacterium
CCATCGCCCGGGGGCTCGCCGACGCCGAGCTGCGGGCCCGTATCGGCGAGGCCGGCCGCCAGCGGGTCCTCGCACGCTGGACCTGGACGAAGTGCGCCGAACAGACCGTCGAGCAGTACCGCGAGGTGCTCGCGATGCCGCAGAACATCGAGAAGCTGCGCGCCAACGGGCGGATCTGAGATGTTGACGATCAAGTTCGACCAACTCGGTCTGCGACCCGGCGATCGCGTCCTCGACGTCGGTGCCGGCTTCGGTCGTCACGTGTTCGAGTGCGCGCGACGCGGCGCCGACGTGGTCGCCCTCGACTACGCCGAGGACGAGGTGGTCCAGACCCGGGCGACGCTCGGCGGCATGGTCGACGCCGGCGAGATCGACATCGACCGCTTCAAGGGCGTCCTGCGCGGCGACGCCACCAAGTTGCCGTTCGCCGACGGTTCCTTCGACGTCGTGATCACGTCCGAAGTGCTCGAGCACATCCAGGACGACGTCACTGCGATCGCCGAGATGGTCCGGGTGCTCAAGCCCGGCGGCCACTTCGCGGCCACCGTGCCTGCCTGGTTCCCCGAGAAGATCAACTGGATGCTCTCCGACGAATACCACGCCCCGAAGAGCGAGGGTGGCCACGTGCGCATCTACAGCGCAACCGAGCTGTCCGCGAAGCTTCGCACCGCGGGTCTCGAGTTGCAGGGACATCACCGCGCTCACGCCCTCCACTCACCGTACTGGTGGCTCAAGTGCGCCGTCGGACCACGCAACGACGACAACCCTGCGGTGAAGCGGTACCGCGAGTTCCTCGAGTGGGACATCATGGAGCAGCCCACGGTCACCAAGGTGGCCGACCGGGTCCTGTCGCCCGTGCTCGGCAAGAGCATCGTCTTCTACGGTGTCAAGCAGGTCACCGAGCACGCCCGCCAGGAGCAATCGGTTCGGTGAAGCACGTTGCGCACCTCCCGGGCGTCCTCAGCGCCGACGAGCTGCTGGTCACCGGTGAGCATCTCGTGTCGCTCCAGCTCGGAAGCGGGATGATCCCCTGGTTCCCGGGCGGTCACTGTGACCCGTGGAACCACGTCGAGTCCGCCATGGCGCTCGACGTCGCCGGGTTCCACAGCGAGGCCGAGCGGGCCTATCAGTGGCTCGTCGACACGCAGCGGCCCGACGGTTCCTGGCACGCCTATTACCACTGCGACGGCTCCGTCGAGGACGCCAAGCTCGACACGAACGTGTGCGCCTACGTCGCCACCGGTGTCAGCCACCACCTCCGGCTCACCTGGGATCGCGAGTTCGCCGAACGGATGTGGCCGATGGTGGAACGGGCGCTCGAGTTCGTGCTCGGCCACCGCCGAGACGACGGGCTGCCGCTGTGGGCGGTCGAAGTCGACGCCCGGCCGTGGGATTACGCGTTGCTGACCGGCACCTCCAGCATCCAACACGCGTTGCGTTGCGGCGCCCGCCTCGGCGAGCGCGTCGGCGAGCCACGGGAGAACTGGATCGGGGCCGCGGACCTGATGGCGGACGCCGTACGCACCCGACCCGAAGCGTTCGAACCGAAGACACGTTGGGCGATGGACTGGTACTACCCGGTGCTCACGGGCGTGCTCACCGGCGAGGAGGCCAAGGCGCGCCTCGCCGAGGGGTGGGAGACCTTCGCCATGGAGGGGCTCGGAATTCGCTGCGTGAGCGACGAACCGTGGATCACGGCGTCGGAGACCGCCGAGTGCGCGCTCGCCTACGCCTCGATCGGCGACATGTCGACCGCCACGGACCTGCTCACCTGGACCCGCACCCACCGCCGTGAAGACGGTTCGTACTGGACCGGCATCGTGTATCCCGAACCCGTGCTGTTCCCCTTCGACGAGCACACGTCGTACACGGCCGCAGCGGTCGTCCTCGCTGTGGACGCGATCACCCGCGCCACGCCCGCCAGCAACGTCTTCGTCCCCTTCTGACCGGGCGGGGTCCACCCGATACCCGCCCGAGCGATGAGCCAAAGGACGGGATCCGGGCGGTTCGCTCATCGCTCGCACCAGTACCCCGCCAGCGATGAGCCAAAAGACGGGATCTGGGCGGTTCGCTCATCGCTCGGGAGAGTCGGACGGGGAGCGGCGGCTGTTACGTTGCTCTGCGATGAAGTCGACGTTCGCGCGCACGGTGTTCTCGATCTGGAGCTGGTTCGCGCTCGGCGTGATCGTGATCGTGTGGACGCCGATGGTGGCCATCGTCCGGCTGGTCACGATGCCGTTCGACAAGGGCGCATATGCCGCCGGCTATCTGTTCCGCAAGCTCACCGTCGTCCACGAACGACTCACCCCGCTGTGGAAGTTCCGCACCTCGGGCACGCTGCCCGACGACATGCGGCGCCCGTACGTCGTGGTGTCGAACCACGAGAGCTTCGTCGACATCCTGCTCATCTCGCACCTGCCGACCGAGATGAAGTGGATGTCGAAGATCGAGATCCTGCGCATCCCGCTTCTCGGCTGGATGATGCGACTCGCCCGAGACATCCCGCTCGAACGCGGCGATGCCCAGTCGACCGCCAAGGCGCTCGAAGCGTCGAGTGACCGCCTGGACTCGAAGGTGTCGGTCATGATCTTCCCCGAAGGCACCCGATCGAAGACGGGTGAACTCCGCGAGTTCAAGTCCGGGGCGTTCCGGCTGGCGATCGAACACCAGGTGCCGATCCTGCCGCTCGCCGTGTACGGCACGCGCGACGCCCTGCGCAAGCACGACTGGCGGCTCGGCTACGCCGAAGCCGAGGTGCGCGTCCTCGATCCGGTCAGCACCGAGGGCCTCACGATGGACGACATGCAGACGCTTCGCACGCAGGTGCGCGACATGATCATCGCTGCACGCGACGACCTGCGTCGCGAATTCGGCGACTGACCCGCACGGCGACATGTCGTTCACGACCCCGGTCCAGTTGCTCGCCGCTGCGAAGCCATCGGTCCCTGCCGCGCTGCTCGTGGCGATCGCGTCGAGTACGGCGGTGTTCACCGCCACGCCCTTCCTGTTGTCGTCGGTGTCGGACGAGTACGACGTCGCGATCGGCACGGCAGGCTGGATGTCGACGGCGCAGCTCGCAGGCTTCGTCGTCGCCTCGTGGGTCGGCGGCCGGTTCCTGCGACCCGTCCGCTCGGTGTTCGTGATCGGCACGCTCATCGGTGTGCTGGCGAACCTCGGATCGGCCGCTTCCCCGACGTTCGAAGTGCTGGCCGTCACGAGATTCGGCAGCGGGCTCTCGTTGGGGTTCGCCGCATGGATCGCCTGGCAGGCGGCGTTCGGCGACACCGAGAAGACCGGCGACGTCGCCGTCGTCGGTCCACTCGTCGGCGTGGTCATGTCGCCGCTGATCGTGCTCCTCCTGGAATCGATCGGCATGCGCTGGCTGTTCGTCGTCCTGGCGGTGATCACCGCGACGCCCCTCGTCTGGCTGCGCCAGGTGCCGCGCATCGACCGGCTCCGACCGCACCGCACGCGGCACACGCCCACCCGGGCCGCCCGAGCGATCCTCGTGGCCCTCGCCCTCATCACACTCGGCGGCTCGGCGGTGTTCGTGTACGGCGCGGCGATCGGAAAGGACCTCGACGGCCTGTCGGCGTTGACCGTGTCGTTGTTGTTCAGCGCCAACGCCCTTGCTGCGATCCCATCGGCGCGCTGGACCGGCCGTCGGGGCCCCGCCGGCGTATGGTTTCTCGCCACCGCCCTGTGCGCGCTGGCCATGGCGGCATCGAGAAACGGCGTGGTGTTCGGCGTCGCGATCGTCAGCTGGGGCTTCGTGTTCTTCATGGGCGTGCCTGCAGCGTTCAACCTCCTCGCCGAACGTTCGAACTTCCCCGAGGAGCGAGCCGGCGATGCGCAGGCGGTGATGGCGCTGGGACGGGTGTTCGGGCCGATCATGGGTGGCACGCTGCTCGCCGCAGGTTCCGAGGTCACCCTCGGATTCGTCGCCGCAGCGGTGATGTCGTTCGGCGCACTGCTGCTGCTCTATGTGGACCGCGAGCGCTTCGTGGTCGTGCGCCAGTACGGCGCCTGGTCGCAGGCTCGTGCGTCAGTCGACTCGACGCAGCACGCGTAGCGACCCGGTCGCCGACTCCAGGCGGAACCGGCCCGACTCGAGTGCCGGTCGGAAGATCTGTTCGTAGGGCGGTCGGCCGCCGTCGGCGGGGTCCGGGAACACGTCGTGGATCGCCAACGTGCCACCCACGGCGACGTGCGGCGTCCATCCCTCGTAGTCGAGCCGAGCGGGCTCCTCGCCGTGACCGCCGTCGATGAACAGGAACGCGAGCGGCGTGGTCCAGGTGGCCGCCACCAACGGCGACTTCCCGACGACGGCGATCACGGAGTCCTCGAGCCCGGCGTCGTGGATCGCGGCCCGGAAGAACGGCAACGTGTCCATCCTGCTGACCCGTTCGTCGACGACGTCGGTGTCGTGATGGTCCCACCCGGCCTGGTTCTCCTCCGAGCCCCGGTGATGGTCGACGGCGAACACCACGACGCCCGAACGTTCGGCGGCGTCTCCCAGCCAGATCGTCGAGCGACCACAGTAGGAGCCGACCTCCAGCATCGGTGCGCCAGGCACCGCTGTGCTGGCGGCGAGTCCCGCGTCCCACAGCGCGTCGCCCTCGTCGGCGGGCATGAACCCCTTCGTGGCGAGCGCCAGTTCTCGACGCTCGGGCGTCACCAGGTGTCCCAGTGGATGATCGAGTCAGGTTCGGGTCGAAGCGCCCGCTTGAAGTCGGTCCCGACGGTGTAGGCCAGCGGAGTCAGGCAGGCCTGCTGCACGTCGTCGAACGGGATGCCGACGATGTCGGCGACCTCCCGCTCCATCATCAGCGAGATCGTGGTCCAGGCGGTCCCCAGCCCTCGGGCGCGGGCGGCGAGCATGAAGCTCCACATGCCGGGCAGGATGTTTCCCATCGACGACGCTGCCATCATGGCCGGCACGCCGTCGACGCGACCAGCAGTACAGCCGAGCACGAGCGCCGGCGCGTCGGCCATGTGCTCGGACAGGTACGTCGCGGAATCGACCACCCGATCCTGCTGGGCCTGTTCGGCGTCACCGTCCTTCTTGATCGCACCGGCGAAGAACGGCATCGCGCTGTAGATCGCCCAACACTGCGTGTAGATCTCGCCGATCGCCTGGCGCTTCTCGGCGTCCTTCACCACGACGAACTGCATCGTCATCTGATTCGATCCCGACGGCGCCTGCATCGCCGTGGCCACGCACTCACGGATCACGTCGTCCTCGACCGGCCGGGAGAAGTCGAGTCGTTTGCGCACGGCGCGAGTGGTGGTGAGGACCTCGTCCGCGGAGATGTCGAGCAACGTCATGGCGTGAGCGTACGACGTGCCAACATGACGGCTGTCATGGAGAGCAACGAGCCGATCCACACGCCGGACGAACCGCTGAGCCCGCAGCCGGACACGCGCGACAGCCAGTCGGCGCTCGACGACCTCGTGGCGCTGCTCGACCTCGAGGCGATCGAGGTCAACATCTTCCGCGGCCGGTCGCCGGACGAGAACCGCCAGCGGGTTTTCGGCGGACAGGTCGCCGGACAAGCGCTCGTCGCGGCGGCACGAACGATCGATGAGCGTGGGCGGCTCGTCCACTCGCTGCACGCCTACTTCCTGCGCCCGGGTGACCCGACGGTGCCGATCCTGTACGAGGTCGACCGGATCCGCGACGGTCGGAGCTTCTCGACGCGTCGCGTCGTCGCCATCCAGCACGGGCGCGCCATCTTCAACCTGCAGGCGAGCTTCCACGACGACGAGCCCGGCCCGAACCATCAACTGGAGATGCCCTCCGAGATGGGAGATCCGCTCGACCGTCCCGACTTCCACACCCGGATGGCGCCGTACGCCGAGCAGATCGGTGACTGGTACCACCGGCCACGGCCGATCGATCTGCGCTACGTCGACGGCGACCCGACCAGCCGGCGGGGCCAGTCGACCACCAAGCAGCACGTATGGCTCCGCGCCGACGGGGTGTTGCCGGACGATCCCGTGCTCCACGCCTGCGTGGTCACCTATGCGAGCGACATGACGCTGCTCGACACGACGCTGTTGCCGTTCGGGCTCGACTGGGAGACCGCAGGCATGCAGATGGCCAGCGTCGACCACGCGATGTGGTTCCACCGTCCGTTCCGCGCCGACGACTGGCTGCTCTACGCCCAATCGGCGGTATCGACGTCGTCGGCGCGCGGCATGGCGCAGGGGTCGATCTTCACCCGCGACGGGCTGTTGGCGGTGAGTGTGGTGCAGGAGGGACTCACGCGCCTGACGAGCTGAACGCCGCCAGGCGCGATAAGAGTGGAGGGTGAACCGCACGCATCTCGCCACCGTTGCCGTCGCCACGCTCCTGATCGCCGCATGCGGCTCCGACAGCGACAGCGGCGGCGAGTCGTTCGGGAGCGGTCAACCCGTCGTGACCGACTCGACCGTGTCGACGAGCCCCGCAACCGATCCGTCCGCAGCCACCACGACGTCCGACGACGACGCGGGCAACGACTCGGCGTCGACCGAGCCGCCACCGGGCGGGGAACCGATGACGCAGACCACCACTGCGATCGCCGGCCCGCTCGTCGAGCCTGCCGTGGCGCTGTTCGAGGTCGGTTCGTTCGATCAACCGGTCGACGTTGCGTTCCGCCCAGCGGGCGGAGAGCTCTACGTCGTGGAGCAGCCCGGTCGGGTGGTCGCCGTCACCGATCTGTCGGCCGACGTCGTGCTCGACATCACCGACCTCACCGAGGCCAGCGGCGAACAGGGACTGCTCGGCCTGGCGTTCCATCCCACCGCCGACCTGGCCTACGTGAACTTCACCGACACGAACGGCGACACCGTGGTGGCCGAATTCGGCGTCGATCCGGCCACCGCGCTCTTCGACCGAGACAGCTACCGCGAGGTCCTCACGATCGACCAGCCCTACAGCAATCACAACGGCGGACAACTCGCCTTCGGGCCCGATCAGCTGCTCTACGTCGGCGTCGGCGACGGCGGGTCGGGTGGTGACCCGGAACGGAACGCGCTCGACCTCTCGGATCGCCTCGGCAAGCTCCTGCGCATCGATCCGGTGGCGGCCGGCACCGACCCGTTCACGGTGCCGGCCGACAATCCGTTCGTCGACACGCCCGGAGCCGACCCGACGATCTGGGCCTTCGGCCTGCGCAATCCCTGGCGCTTCTCGTTCGATCCTCGCACCGGCGACCTGTGGATCGGCGACGTCGGCCAGGGCGACTTCGAGGAGATCAACCGGTCGGCCGCGACCGACCGGCGCGACGCCGCCCGGGGCACCAATTTCGGCTGGAGCGCCTTCGAGGGGTTCGAGCGCTTCAACGACGATC
>JBGTIA010000559.1:0-5033 GCA_041745835.1 Ilumatobacteraceae bacterium
CCCTCGACCATTCCGAGACGGTCGATCGGCTGCACGGCATCTTCGCCGGCATCGGCTACCTGACGCTCGCCGCCACGCCGCTGCTCGCGGCCGCACCACTCCTTGCCATGGGGCACGGACGGTTCGCGCGATCCGGTATCGCTGCCGGCCTCACGTCGGCGCTGGCGCTCGCGCTCACGGTGACGGGCCTGCCGACCGGATTGTTCCAGCGTGTCGGCTTGACCGTGAGCGACGCTTGGATCATCGCCACCGCGCTGGCGATCAGACGATGCGAACGAGAATGCGAACCATGAGTACACGCTGGAATCGAGACGAGCTCATCATTCGGAGCGAGGTGCTGGGTCTGCAGCCACCAGCGGTCTCGACCACGACTGCAGCGTCGGGCATGCGGCTCCAAGTACCTGTGTTCGTCGTCGACGACCGCCCGGAGACCACGACGCGATCTGGCACTTCTGGGAGACCGGATCGCGACTTCAGGTGTTGGTACCTCAACGTGCAGACGGCGTTCGTTCGAAACGAACGTGGGTACGAGACCCAGGACCTCGAACTGGACCTCGTCGTCTTTGCCGACGGCACGCACATCGTGAAGGACGAAGAGGTGCTCGACGATCGAGTGGCGGAAGGCCGCTACTCACCAGAGTTGGTGACGTGGATACGTCAGTACGGGCAGATGCTCATCCGACGACTGGACTCCGAAGGACCCTGGTGGGATCAGTCGTGGGCGCAGTGGGAGCCAGATCCCGCATGGCACCACCCCGCGTTTCCGGGTTCGTGACGCACGAGCCGGCTCACCGGCGACGTCAGACAGACGAGAGTTCGTCGTCGCGTGCGCTCCCCCCTTCCGGCTCGGACGGCTGATCCTGGCGATGGCTGCCCTCGACGTCGATCCTCGGCAGGATCCGGTCGAGCCAGGCAGGCAGCCACCAGTTGCGGTCGCCCAGCAGCTCCATCGTGGCCGGCACCAGCAGCATGCGCACCACCGTCGCATCGAGCAGAACGGCGATCGCGAGCCCGAAGCCGAACAGCTTGAGCGACCGATCGTCACCGAACACGAAGGCGAAGAACACGCAGAACATGATCAGCGCCGCGGCCGTGATCACGCGAGCGGTCGCGGCGAGTCCGTCGGCGACTGCGCTCGCGTTGTCGTGTGTGCGGTCGTACTCCTCCTTGATCCGTGACAGGAGGAACACTTCGTAGTCCATCGACAGCCCGAAGACGATCGCGAACAGGAACATCGGCACCCACGCCTCGATCGGACCGGCCTTGTCGACGCCGATCAGCTCACGACCCCAACCCCACTGGAAGATGGCGACGAGGATGCCGTACGCCGCGCCGATCGAGAGCAGGTTCATCACCACCGCCTTGAGCGGCACGAGCACACTGCGGAACACCGCCATCAGGAGCAGGAAGCTCAGCAGCAGCACGACGCCGATCAGAACGGGCATCCGCCCGCCGAGGTACGAGGCGAAGTCGGTCGCAACAGCGGTGAAGCCGCCGACAGCGGCGTCGACGCCCGACGCCGGGATCACCTCGTTGCGCAGTTCGCTCACCAGCCGCGACGTCGCCGAGTCCTGCGGCGCGCTCTCCGGGTACACGATCACGAGCGCCAGCCCATCGGTGATCGGCGTCGGCACGCTGAAGGCCACGTCATCGGTGCCTTCGATCGTCGCCACGAAGGCGCCGAGCGCCTCGGGATCGTTCGCCGTCGGACCCTCGACGGCGACGTACAGCGGCCCGTTGCTCCCAGGGCCGAAGCCCTCGGCGAGGAGGTCGTACGCCTGACGCACCGTGGTGCTCTCGGGGTAGTTCCCGTAGTCGCCGAAACCGAGGCGGATCGAGAGAAGCGGAACTGCGAGCAGCAGGAGGAACAGTGTGGCCCCGATCGCCGACGGCCACGGGCGGCGCTGGACGAACCGGCTCCACCGATACCAGACCTGCTCCTCACGTGGTGGCGTCGCCCGCCGCGGAACGAGACGGCGCAGCGGCCTGATCGCGAAGCTCAGGGCGAAGAATGCGGCAGCTGCGACCACGCCACCCAAGAAGATCCCAGGGGCTCCACTCGTCAGGCCGACGAGTGCCGCCACGACGACGAGACCGACGGCGACCAGCGCCGCCCATGTGGTGTTGTCGATACGCGCACCGACGAGTCGCAGCAACGCGGGCAGCAGTGTCAGTGCACCGGCCATCACCATCGCCACCCCAATGGCGGACGCGACGGCCACACCCTGCACGAATGCGAGTCCGATCAGCAGGAGACCGAGCAGTGAGATGATCACCGTCAGCCCGGCGAAGAGCACGGCACGTCCGCTCGTGTCGAGCGAGTCGACGATTGCGTCGTCGACGGACGCCCCGTCGTGGAGGTTGTCGCGGTAACGGGTGACGATGAACAGCGCGTAGTCGATGCCGACGCCGATCCCGATCATGGCAACCATCGCCGTGGTGAAGTCGGGCATCGAGATCACGTTGCTCAGGAGCGACACGAGTGCCGACGCCACACCGAGGCCGAACAGCGCAGTCCCGATCGGCAACCCCATCGCCAGCACCGATCCGAAGGCCAGGATGAGGATGATGACCGCAGCGATGAGCCCGTAGATCTCGCTCTCGGGAAGCTCGAACTCCGCAAACAGGTCTCCGCCGTACTCGACCTGGACGCCGTTGGGCCAGTCGACCGACTCCCCGAACTCGCGAATCTCCTCACCGACGGCCTGGAGTTCGGTGAACGTGCGGCTGTCACGGATGTCGAGCTGGGCGAACGCGATCGTGCCGTCAGTGCTCACCTGGCCCGGGCTGTCGTACGGCGAGGTCACGGTGATGTCACCCTGCGCTTCGGCGAAACCGAAGATCTCCTCGAGCGTGCGTCGCACTCCGGGATCGTCGATGCCTTGCTCGCTTCGCACGACGATCTGGGATGTGAAGCCCGCCCGGTCGGGGTTGTTCGCCTCGAGCAACTCCTGCACTCGTTTGGCCTCGCCGTCCGGCAGTGCGAAATCGGTCCGGTAGTCGGGACCGACCCCACCAGCGGCGATGCTGACGCCGACCAGCAACGCCACCCAGCAACCGATCACGATCCACCTGCGTCGCACACACCAGGCGGCCAGACGCCGGATCAGACCGGGGCGCCGATCGCTTGCGTCGTCCGCTGGCGCCGTGCCGGCGCGGCTGATGAGTCCGTGTGCCACCTGAGTGCTCCTCGTCCGGTCGGCCGCCCGTGGGGCCATACGTTTGTACGGTTTCAACCGTACGATCGTATGGGTCGCCTTGTCAAGCGACTATCGTCACAACGATGGGCACGCACGACGACTCGACCGATGCAACGGTGACGGCCACCGCCGATCGACTCGCCGACGCTGCGATCAGCATCATCGCCCGTGACGGTTTCGACGCGCTGAGCGTGCGACGAGTGGCCCGGGAGGCGGCTGTCACCGGCGGCACCGTCCAGCACCACTATCCGAGCAAGGTCGATCTCACCGTCGCCGCACTGGATCGAACCGTGTCGCGCCAGGCGCATCGCATCTCATCGCTCCCTCTCAGCGACTCACCCGTCACGCAGTTGACCAGCGAGCTCTGCGCCATGCTCCCCGCCGATCCTGCGAGCACCGAGGAGGCAGTCGTCTGGATCGCCATGTCTGCCGCGGTACCTGGACACCCGTTCGTCGCCGAGCGGCGTCGCGAAGCGGCGGAACAGGCTCGGCGGTGGATTGCGTCGAGGATCCGTCGCTCGCAGGAGGCCGGCATCGTCGACGCGGCAATCGACCCCGAGGTGGTCGGCCCGATGATCGAAGCTGCCCTCGACGGGGTGATGCTGCAGGCAGTCGCCGAGGACGACCCCCTCGGGGTGTCGTGCCAACGCGTGTGCGACATCGTCGATCGCGTGCTGCAGATTCCGCAATCATGACCCGGCTCAGCCGAGGACCATCGCAGCCGGAACGACCTGCCGGGACGCGACGACCCGGTCGAGATGCTCGAGGTCCTCGCGCCACGCGCCGTACTGCGGGTGCTGGTGGTGCCGTTCGACGATCTCGTCGTTGACCTGCGCTGCCGACGACGACCACCACCCGCACCCCAGTTCGCTGACGGCGAGGTGTTGGACCTGGAAGTCGTGAGCCTCCGCACGACGTTCGATGTCCTCGAGCGACCAGAACGTGTTCGCCCCCATCTGCTGGGTCGACGACGTGGCCGACCACAGATCGGTCATCGCCACGCGGCCGTCGTCGGCGAGCACCCGGCGCAGCTCCGCGAAGAGACCATCGACATCGGACAGCAACGAGATCACTCCGCTGACGATCGCGGCCGGCACCGACCCGGGCCGGATCGGCAGGCCAGCCGCGTCTGCGCACCCGACGTCGAGCTCAGGAAAGAGCTGACGAGCCGCACTCACGGCGGCGAACGATGCGTCGACCACCACGACATGACGGTGTTGCGTCCGTTCGATCCAACTCGCCGCGCCACCCAATCCGCCGCCGACATGCAACAACGGGCCCGACGGTGCGTCGGCGAGCACGAACCCGACCGAATCGAGCAGCTGCGGGAACCCGGGAGTCGGCGACGCTGCGGCACAGCGTTCCGAGCCTCGCAATCGGAACTCGGCGATGATCTCGGCCCGCCAACACGACGCCTGGTCGAACACCGTCCCGATGTCGTGCTCTGGGTCGGCGTCGGACACGCTGCGTGCCTTACCCGTCCTGCCAACATCCGAATCCCACCCGGCGGCGGGGACGACCACCCTGGGTGATCTCGAGGAGCCTGGATGTCAACGGGGAGATGGTGAACGGTCACGACGCCGTCGGGAGCTCCAGCACTGCGGGGAGCCACGCATCCAGGCGCTCGACGATGATGTCGTCGCTCTTGGCGAGCAGATGGCCGTCGCCGGCGAGTATCTCGACGTCGCCATGCCCGGCGATGGCCGCCACGACGTGGCTCGCCTCCGGTGGGAGCAGTTCGTCGCGATCGCCGTGGAACAGCAGGAGCGGGCGGCCCGCCAGCGCACCGGCGACCTCGCATCCGGCCGACTGCGTCGCGAAGGTCACGACACC
>JBGTIA010000560.1:0-5380 GCA_041745835.1 Ilumatobacteraceae bacterium
GTGGATCTTCTCGGCGAACACCTCGCCGAGGGCGCCGCCGAACACCGTGAAGTCCTGCGAGAACACGAACACCTTACGGCCGTCGACGGTGCCCCACCCCGTGATCACACCGTCGGTGTACGGCCGGTCCTCGAGTCCGGACCCTTGGGCACGGTGCCGGGCCAGCATGTCGAGTTCGTGGAACGAGCCGTCGTCGAGGAAGTACTCGAGCCGCTCACGGGCGAGCATCTTGCCCTTCTCGTGTTGGCGATCGACCGAGCGTTGCGAACCGGCGTGGATGGCCTGCTCGCGTCGTTCGGCGAGGTCGGCGAGCTTCTCCTGCATCGGGTTCGTCACGTGTGGCAAGTTACTGGCTGGCGGCCGCCGCCGGAAGATCGACCAGAATGCTGCCATGGCAGCAGCGCCGCCGACCCCACCCTCCCCACCCTCGACACCCTCGCCGACCCCACCCTCCGCGGCCCCGCCTGTACCGATGCGCTTGCCGTTCCAGCCACCCCTCGAGCCGATGCTGGCGAAGCTGGCCCGATCGATACCCGATGGCGACAGCTGGCTCTTCGAACCGAAGTGGGACGGCTTCCGCTGCATCGTCTTCCGCGACGGCGATCGCCTCGAATTGTGGTCGCGCAAGCTCCGGCCGCTCGGCCGGTACTTCCCCGAGTTGCTCGAACCGCTCCGACGCGCCGTGCCGGACCGGTGCGTTGTCGACGGTGAGATCGTCGTCGCCGACACCAACCGCGGCGGGCTCGACTTCGACGCCCTGCTGCAGCGGATCCATCCCGCCGATTCCCGGATCAATCGGCTCGCCGCCGAAACACCCGCGGCGTTCGTCGCGTTCGATCTGCTGGCGGTGGGCGACGACTCGCTGCTCGACGAACCGATGGCCGCCCGTCGCCCGGGCCTCGTCGACGCGATCACCGAGAACGACGTGGTCCACGTCACCCCTGCGACGACGGATCGGACGGAGGCCGACGACTGGTTCCACCGCTTCGAGGGTGCCGGCCTCGACGGCATCGTCGCCAAGCCGCTCACCGGGTCGTACCAGCCGGGCAAGCGGGCGCTGATCAAGGTGAAGCACCAGCGCACCGCCGACTGCGCCGTCGCCGGCTACCGGATCCACAAGGACGGCCAGGGCGTGGGTTCGCTCCTGCTCGGGCTCTTCGATGCCGATGGCGACATGCACTCCGTCGGCGTCGCCGCATCATTCTCCGCCACACGGCGAGCCGAGTTGCTGGCCGAACTCGAACCCCTCACCAGCGGCGCGCTCGAAGGACACCCGTGGCGGCAGTGGGCCGAGTGGGACGGCGACGCAGCGGGTGCGGCCACCAGCGGTGGGAGCCGTTGGAACGCCGGCAAGGACCTCTCGTTCGTGCCGATCCGGATGGGACTCGTGGCCGAGGTCTCGTTCGGTCAACTCGAGGGTCGACGATTCCGCCACGGGGTCGCATTCTTGCGCTGGCGGCCCGACCGAACACCCGAGTCGTGCACCTACGACCAGCTCGACGTCGCCGATCCGGTGTCGTTCGACGAGTTCGTCCGCCGGAGTTGATCGTGCTCGACCGTGCCCGGATTCGTCGGAGTCAGGGCTGGCTGATCGGCGGAATCGTCACGGTGACCACCGGCGGCACGGTGAGCTCGGCGACGTCCTCGGTGCCGTCGGCATTCAGGATCGTGAAACCCTGCGGTGGGCTCGTGAACACCCCGGTCGGGGTGACCGCGTTGACGACGAGTGTCCAGTCACCCGGCACGGTGAGCGGGAGGCCCTGGTCGCCCTCGAGCAGCACGGCCGCGCCGGCTCCCGTGAGTGGCACTGGTTGCGTGATGGTGCCGATGGTGTCGTTGGCCGGAGCGGTCAACACCACTTCGAGCCCGGACAGACCCTCCTCGGGGGCGTCGACCTCGACTGCCAATCCCGACAGGCCGACGCGATCCCGGGTGAGGCGTACCGTGACGTCGAGGTCGGCTTCGGGGGCGTCGATCGCCAAGG
The DNA here is from genome assembly GCA_041745835.1 of Ilumatobacteraceae bacterium. Classification (GTDB taxonomy): domain Bacteria; phylum Actinomycetota; class Acidimicrobiia; order Acidimicrobiales; family Ilumatobacteraceae; genus Sva-07. The sequence goes on from JBGTIA010000560.1 coordinate 1,985, forward strand.
AGATCGCGTAGTCGATGTCGGCGCCGGCTGCCACGTTCGACGGTGACAGCGAGAGCAGCCACGCACTGAGTGCGAGTACGAGCACACCGACCGCTGCCTCGAATCCGAAGGCCCGGCGGAGACGGTCGGCCATCGGCACGGTCATCTCGTTCGCGCGAGCCAGGCGCTGGTTGACGAACTGTCGCGCCGACACCGCCACGAAGATCATCGCTGCGACGGCCACGGTCTTCAGCAGGATCACACGACCATGCGATGTGCCGAACAGATCGCCGCCGTCGAGCAGGATCATCTGGATGACGCCAGTAGCGATCGTTGCGCCGATGGCGAAGTTCGACAGCCGACCGAACCCTCGTACTGCGTGCACCAGGTCCTCTTCGCCGGGTCCTGCCAGCACGACACGGGCGAGCAGCACGACGCCACCCAGCCACACCGACATGGCGAGGGCATGGACGATCGACAGCGGCACCCCGACGATGGCCAGATCCATGTTCGTGCGACTGAAACCGATCGTGGCGACGGCCAGCGCGGGGATCCCGAGCGCGATCATCTGCGTGACCGGGTCGATCACGCGATCGGGACGGAACGCCACCCACGCGCATCCGACCACGAGGACCAGCCGGGCGACGGCTGCGATCCCGGGGATGCCGGCGTCGAAGAGATCCACCCAGTTCGCCGGGTTGAACCCGCTCCCCAGTCCCGTTCCGGTGACCGCCGCCGCGGCGGCGGCCACGTACAGCAAGGTGCCGACGAATGCCACGATCCAGACGGCTCGGATGAACCGGATGGTCACGAGGTATTCGACGCCTTCGGGCCAGGCGGCAGCGATCACCACGAGCGAGCCGAGGAGGACGGCGAGGCCGAACACCGAGATGAGACGCCCCAGCCAGAGCGGACCCTGGCCCGAGTCGACGTCGGACAGGTTCGAGACGTCTCCCGTCTCTGTCGTCGTGCTGGTGGTCGTGCTGTCGGTGGGCACAGACTCGCCCGTCGCCGGCTCGGAGGTCGGGGTACTCGCCACCGTGACCGGATCGCTCTCGACCGTGAACGTGATGTTGCCCTGACCGTTGGGTGAACCCTCCGAGTCGCTCACCACGTACGAGGCCACACACGCCCCCCTCGGGAGCGGATCGATGACCTCGGCGGTCATCGTGAGTCGGTCGTCGCTGACCTCGCGCGGGCCGACGGTGTACAGCTCGGTGCAGGTGAGCGTGATCGTGTTCACCTCGCCCAGCGGCTCGCTGAACGTGATCGAGATCGCTTCGGGCGATGCTGCCAGGGTGGAGCCGTCGGCGGGGTCGGAGCTGACCACGGAGTTCTCGGCGAACGCCGTGCCGGGGAGCAGCGACGCGACGCCGACGAGGGCGAGCGCAGTCCCTGCGACGACACGACGGAGCCGGCCGACCGCGCCGAGACCTCGGTGTGATGTTCGCTCGTTCACGATCGTCCGAGGCTAGTTGCCCGGCGGCCCATCAGCCCGGGCACCCTCGATGCGATGCTCCGCTCGCCGTGCCGTCGGTGTGCGTTCACACATCGCCGCGGCGACATCCGGGAGCGCCCATCTCGTCGACGAGATCATTGCGTCCACGGATCAACTCGCCGACGCGAACGGTCAGTTCGCCGAACGCTGCGTCGTCCTGCGCGGTGGTGGAGATCGCCCGCCATGCGGCAGCCTGTTCGTCGGTGTTGCGGACGAACGCACGATGGTCGGCAGCGAGCTCGTCGGTGACGTCCAGCGAGCGTGCCCGTTCCGCTTCGTCGTCGAGCGCATTGGCCGCACTGACGGCGAAGTCGGCCACGGAGATCTGCTCGGGAGGTCGTGGCAGCGCGTCGAGGGTCGCAGTGGTGTCAGAGCAGATCAGCTGCAGGTCGGCCAGGTAGTCGGCGTCGGTGATCGGGGTCGGTTCGCTTCCGCACGCCGTGACGATCGCGGCGATCAGCATGACGATCGGGCCGGCGCGCATTCCTCGATGCTATGCCTGCTCCGTTGTCGGGCCGGGGTTGGTCCTGCTCTCGACACCGTCACTGCACTGTCCGGGGTCAGATCCCCGCGGGAGCGCCTTCGCCGTCACAACTGGGTCCGGACCCCTCGTCGCTATCGTGGCGGCGATGGCCACCCAGTCGCTCTACCGTCGCTACCGGCCCCGCCGCTTCAGCGAGGTGAAGGGGCAGGACCACGTGGTGCGAGCACTGCGTACCTCGGTGGCCGAGGGACGTGAAGGCCAGGCGTACCTGTTCTCGGGTCCGCGCGGTACCGGCAAGACGAGCTCGGCACGGATCCTCGCAAAGGTGCTCAATTGCGAGAACCCGCAGGATGGCGAGCCCTGCTGCGAGTGCGAGTCGTGTCTCGCCGTCGAGCGGGGTGTCAGCTACGACGTCCACGAACTCGACGCAGCGAGCAACAACGGTGTCGATGCAATGCGCGATCTGATCGAGAAGGCGTCGCTCGGCACGCCCGGACGTCACAAGGTGTACATCCTCGACGAGGTCCACATGCTCTCGCGGGCTGCCGAGGCGGCGCTGCTGAAAACGCTCGAGGAGCCGCCCCCCCACGTGGTGTTCGTACTGGCCACCACCGACCCGCAGAAGATGTCCGACACGATCCGCAGCCGGACCCAGCATCTCCAGTTCCACCTCCTGCCGGCCGACACGCTGGCCGAGCATGCCCGCTGGGTCGCCACCGACGCCGGCCTCGACGTGAGCGACGCAGCCCTGGAGCTGGCCCTCACCCGCGGTGGCGGCTCGGCCCGCGACACGTTGTCAGCCCTGGAGTTGATGGCGAGCACCGGTGACGAGGGGATGGAGGTCGTCCCGCTCGACGAGTTCGTCGAGGCGATGATCGATCACGATGCAGGCCGTGCGCTCACGGTCATCGCCCACGCGATCTCGGGCGGCATGGACCCGCGCACGCTCACCGAAGAGCTGATCGCATTCCTCCGCAACGGCTTCCTGGCGTTGATGGCGCCGGAACTCGTGCAGGTCCCGTCGAATCGACTCGATGCGCTCGCTGCTCAGGCGCAGCGGCTCGGTGCCGCCGGACTCGTGCGTGGTATCGAGGTCCTCGGCAGCGCGCTGGCCGAGATGCGTCACGCTCCGGACCCCCGAGTGCTGCTCGACGTCGCCACCGTGCAACTCACCGCCGACAGTGTGAGTGGTGACACGGCGGCGCTGTTGCAGCGCGTCGAACGCCTCGAACGACAGGTGGCGGAGGGAGTCGTCGGACCGTCACCCGAGGTGACGGCACCAACGCCGGTCGATCCGTCCACCGGTCGTGCTGCACTCGGCGGTCGGGCGCGCACCACGCCGTCGGCCGCACCTCCCGATCGCCCGGACTCCGCACCGTCCGCTCCTGCCGGCGACGAATCCGACCCGGATGTCGTCGAAGCGGTTGCGGCAGTC
>JBGTIA010000561.1:0-4404 GCA_041745835.1 Ilumatobacteraceae bacterium
TCGCGGTGGGCGTCGGACACGCGACCGGGTCGCACCACACGCTGCTCGAGTCCGAGTCGGGCGATGTCGGACCGCACGTCCGCCTCGGCGGCCCCCCGACCGCCGAGCATCACGAGTCGCAGGTCCGGATCGGTCCAGTGCCGAGCCATCAGCTCCAGCACGAATCGATGGTTCTTGTGCGGATGGGTGATCGCTGGGTACACGATCATCGGACCAGTCCCGAGTCCGTAGTCGCGACGAAGGTCGACCTCCGACGGTGCGTCGGTCCCCAGGGACGGTTCGACGCCGTGTGGCACCACGACCACTCGGTCGGGGTCGGTGCCGTAGGCGTCGATCACGGTCGTGCGGACGTACTCGGTCGGCACGGCCACGACAGCCGCACGACGGACCGAGTGCGGGATCGTGCGTTCGAGGTAGCGCCGCTTGGTCGGCGTCAGGTACTCCGGATGGGAGAGGTACTGCAGATCGTGGATCGTGAGCACGATCGGTCGACGCCCGACCGCCGGCGTCGTCCCGCCGCCATGGTGGACGACGCCGGCCTCGCGGGTGCACCGTCGCAGCCACGTGTGCTCAGCGAGCACCCGTCGTGGCCGACTCGTCCCGTTGATCGCGGCAGGCACCATCGGGTACAGCTGCGACAGCTCGGGGTGTGCATCGACGAACGACGGGAGACAGTAGAGCGTGGGCGCAAACGCTGCCGGTTGCGAGGCCAGACCGAGCAGTTGGCGGACCAGGTACTGCTCGGATCCACCGACGTCGCCGGGCACGCACCACAGCAGGTTGACGGCCACGTCGATCATGCGGCCACGTCGATCATGCAGACAGCTCACGGTAGACGTCGAGAGTGAGCGCAGCGGAGCGCTCCCAGGTCAGTTCCCCGGCGCGTCGCCGGGCTGCGGCATCGAGTTCGCTGCGCCGGTCGGCGGCCTCGACGATGCCGCGGGCGATGTCGTCGACGTCGAACGGGTCGACCAGCACGGCGGCGCCTCCGGCCACCTCCTCGGTCGAGGTTCCCCGGCTGGTGACCACGGCGGCGCCCTGTGCCATCGCCTCGACGACCGGGAGCCCGAACCCTTCGCGCTCGCTGGGGTAGGCGAACACGGTGGCAGCGGCGTAGAGCGGTGCGAGGTCGGCGTCGGGAACGAAGCCGAGGAACAGGGTGTCGCCGTGATCGACGACGCCGACATCGCCCCATCCCGCAGCTCCAGCGACCACCAGCGGCCCCGGCGTCTGTTGCCGACGCATCGCCTCGGCGAGACGGGCGAGGTTCTTGCGTGGCTCGATCGTGCCCACGAACAACACGAACTCGTCGGGAAGGAGATGGCGACGCCGGACCCGCTCGACATCGGCGTCCGACACCGCTACGACGTCGACGCCCAGTGGCACGACGCGGAGCCGATCGGACGGGATCCCTGCCGCATCGCAGTCGCGACGAGTGGCCTCGCTCGAACAGATCACCAGGTCGGCGCGTCGCCTGATGGCATCGAGGCTCCGGTTCATCGTGCGGATGCCCTGTCGCGAGAACTGCGCAGGATCGTGCAGGAATGCCAGATCGTGGACCGTCACCACCAGCGGGGCTGCGGTCGCGCACGGCACGAGACCGGTGGCGTGAGCGACGTCGATCTCGCCGGTGACCGATTCGACCTTCGGCCAGTTGAACCGGGTCCACGCCTCGTACAGCACGGGACGAGCCAGGGGCAGCATCGCCACCGATCCACCGGGCCGGAATTCGGCAACAGGCGCGACCGGGTGCTTGCCCGCCACCAGGCGGAGTTCGACATCGTCGGGACGCGAGGCGAGCTCGCGAGCGATCCGGAGCGCTGCGATGGCGGTACCGCCGGGGCTGGGGTGCCAACACTGCTCGACGGTGTAGGCGACTCGGATCGGCCGCGCCTCGGTGTCCACCCGATCCATCATGGCGGTTCCGGGCGGCACCACGGCGCCAGCGGATCCTGGCGTAACCTCGGTGGGATGTCGACGACTCCCCTGGACGATGGATCCGACAGCCCCCTGAGTGGACGATGCGTGGTCGTCACTGGAGGTGCGGGGTTCTTGGGCCGGCGGGTGGTCGCCTGTCTCGCGGATCGCGGTGCTGATGTGCGTGCACCGCGGTCGAGCGAGTTCGACCTCACCGTGCCCGGCGCCGCCGAGGCAATGCTCGCTGCGCACGAACCTGCGATCGTCGTGCATCTGGCCGCCGACGTCGGCGGCATCGGCTACAACCTGGACCACCCGGCGCGGCTCTACCTCTCGAACCTTCAGATGGGGACGAACGTGATCGAAGCCACACGTCACGCAACCACCGTTGACAAGACCGTGCTCGTCGGCACCGTCTGCTCGTATCCGAAGTTCACCCCGGTCCCCTTCGCCGAGCGCGACCTTTGGAACGGATACCCCGAGGAGACCAACGCTCCCTACGGCATCGCCAAGAAGGCTCACCTCATCCATGCCCAGGTGAACGAGCACGAGCACGGCCAACGCTTCGCATATCTGATCCCGACGAACCTGTATGGACCCGGCGACAAGTTCCACCCGTCGGTGTCGCACGTCATCCCGGCGTTGATAAAAAAGTGCGTCGAGGCCACGGAGGCGGACGCAGACCACGTCGAGGTGTGGGGCACCGGTTCGGCCAGCCGCGAGTACCTCTACGTCGACGACGCCGCCGAAGCGATCGTCCGCGCCGCCGAGGTCGACACGAGTGCGGACCCGGTAAATCTCGGCGCGGATCGCGAGGTCACGATCAGGGAGACCGTCGAAACCATCGCCCGACTGATCGGCTTCACCGGCGAGCTGCGATGGGACCCCTCGAAGCCCGACGGACAACCACGGCGCGCCGTCGACGGCTCCCGGGCTTGCGAGCTGCTCGGCTGGTCTCCCACTGTCGAGTTCGAACACGGCCTGCGCACCACGATCGATTGGTACCTCGCCAACCGCAGCGAAGCCGAACGCAATCCGCACTGACCAAGCTGTCAAACCGTGCCGGGTCAAACGTGACAGATCAACGCATGATGCCGGCCGCTCGGGCCACCTGCCGGTACGCGTCGGCGAGGCTGGCGGTCGTCTCGTGGGCATTGAGTCCGCTCGGATTCGGCACGACGAACAGGCGTGACCCTTCGAAGGGCTCGGGCTGCTCGCCCATGATCGCCTTCGGCCGCGAGAACGCCGTGCGGAACGCCGTGATCCCGGCGATCGCCACCACCGCCGGGCGGTGAGCTCGAACGAAGGCTCGGAGCTGTTCGCCGCCTGCTCGGAGCTCGTCCGGCGTCAACTCCGACGCCTTGGCCGTGGCCCGGTGGGCGATGTTCGTGATCCCGATCCCGCGACCGACCAGCGAATGCCGGTCGCCCTCGGTCATGCCGACGCCCCGATCGACCGGAGTGTCGATGATGGCGGCTTCGAGCAGCGCCGGATAGAAGCGGTTGCCCGGATGGGCGAAGTGGGTCTGGGTGGCCGCGGTCCAGAGTCCCGGGTTGATCCCCACGAAGAGCAACTTGACGTCCGGGCCGACGAGATCCGGCACCGTTGCGCCCACGAACGACTCGAGTTCCGTTCTCGAGAATCCCACGGCGCGGATCGTACGTGGCTGACACACTCGCATGATGGAGAACGACCACTGGCCGCTGTTCGACCTCGAGGTGCGCACGCCGAGGTTGACGCTGCGCTACCTCGACGACGCCCTCGCCGAGCACGTCGTGGCCGTCGCCGCCCGAGGCGTCCACGACCCGGCGGTGATGCCCTTCCTCGTGCCGTGGACCGATCTGCCGTCGCCGCAGATGGAGCACGAGGCGATGCGGTTCTTCTGGCGGACACGAGCATCGGTGCAGCCGGACTCGTGGAACCTCCAGTTCGCCGTGGTCGTGGAAGACGAGGTCGTCGGATTGTGCGATCTCGGGGCGGATCACTTCGCCGCGTTGCGCCAGGTCAAGACGGGGTCCTGGCTGGGGCGCGAATTCCAGGGACGGGGACTCGGCAAGGAGTTCCGGATGGCCGCGTTGACCCTCGCCTTCGACGGCTTGGACGCCGAGTTCGCTCTCACCGGGCTGTGGCACGACAACGCTGCCTCCCGCGGTGTCACCGAGTCACTCGGCTACGAGTTCGCGGGACGTCACCGAGCGGTGCGGCGTGAGGCGCCCGACGAACAGCTCGACTACCGAATGAGTCTCGAGCACTGGCGGACGATTCGCCGCAACGACATCACGCTGCACGGGGTGGAGCGGGCGCGTGACTTCCTCGCGATCAGCCCTCGGTCCGAGCGCTGAGTTTCGCGGCGAGTTCACCGAGGGGGGCGCGGAAGTCGCGGAGGGGCTCGTAGCCGGCAGCGCGCCAGGCGACGTTGTCGAGCACGCTGTTCGCCGGGCGGGGCGCGGGGCGTGGCGGGTCGAGCTCGGCGGTGGCGATCGGGCG
>JBGTIA010000562.1:0-15118 GCA_041745835.1 Ilumatobacteraceae bacterium
CTGCTCGACGCCGGCTATCACGTGGTCGTCGAGGCCCCGATGGCCTGCACGCTGGCCGAGGCCGATCGTCTGATCGCAGCCGAGGAACGGGTGGGCAGACCCGTTCTGTACTCGGAGCACCTCGCCGCGGCACCCACCGTCGACGGCCTCCTCGTTCGCATCGGGGGGATCGGGGCGCTCACCCACCTGTCGGCCCGAGCCACCCAGTCGCCGCCGACCTGGCGTCCCGGTGACGGTCTCGATGCTCACTGGGGCGGCGGTGCGCTGTTCGATCTCGGGGTGCATCCGGTGGGTCTCAGCCTGCGGACTGCGGCCGAAGCAGGTGCGGGACGACCCGTGTCGCTCAGTTCGGTCATCGTCGACGCCGGCACCCGCCACGAGCACGGCACGATTCAGCTGCGCTTCGAGTCGGGGCTCGTCGCCACGATCGCCGCTCGATGGCAGCCCGGATCGACCCCGGACTGGGACCTCCAGGCGTCGAGTGCCGGCGCAGTGCTCCGCGCCGAGTTGTATCCCTCCCCCACCCTCGAACACAACGGAACCGCGGTGTCGACCGGGGCCCAGATCCGAGTGACGGGACCATCACTCGTCGACGACTACGGCTACGCGCCGCAGCTGAAACGCTTCTGGACGAACATCCGGACGGGGCGACCGGTGCCGGCCACCTCGCGTCTCGGCCGGCAGGTGCTCGACGTCATCTGCGCCGCACACTGGTCGGCGGGCCATGACGCGATCGACGTGGAACTCCCCTTCCCCGGCCCGAGAGACCAGACCCCATCCCAGCTGCTCGACGCCTGAGGTGGCGACGTACGAGATGTGCCAGGCACATCTCGTACGTCAGCTGAGGGAGAGGTTGCGGCCCTTCTCGATCACGACGACGCCGTCGTCACTGACCGTGAAGCGCTCGCGGTCGGCGTCGAGTTCGAGACCGATGCGCGCCCACTCCGGCACGATGACGTTCTTGTCGACGATGCACCGGTGCAGTCGGACCCCGGCGCCGATGTGGACGTCGGGGAAGATGATCGAGTCGGTGACGTGGGCGTCGTGGTCGATGTACGTGCCGGGACCGACGATCGAGCGCTCGACGTGCGAGCCCGAGATGATCGATCCCTGACACAGCAAGCTGCCGTCGACGAACGACGGCTCGCCACCGCGACCGCGTGACACCTTGGCCGGTGGGAGCGCGCGGCGAGACGTGTACACGGGCCAGTACTCGTTGTAGAGATTGAAGATCGGGACCGGGGCGATCAGGTCCATGTTGGCGTGGAAGAACGCGTCGATCGTGCCGACGTCGCGCCAGTAGCCCTTCTCGCGATCGTCCTGTCCGGGAACGATGTTCTTCGAGAAGTCGTAGGCACGTGCGACCCCGGCGTCGGTGAGCGCCGGGATCACATGGCTGCCCAGGTCGGTGTACTGGTTCTCGCGCGGCGTCACCACATCGATCAGCGTCTGGGTGTCGAAGACGTAGTTGCCCATGCTCGCCAGACACATCTCGTCGTTGCCGGGCACGGTCGGCGGCGTCGGCACCTTCTCGTGGAACGCAATGATCCTGCCGTCGTCGGCGACCTCGATGACGCCGAAGTCGGTCGCCTCGTGTTTCGGGACCGGGATCGCCGCCACCGTGACACCGGCGCCGGACTCGATGTGTTCGTCGACCATCTGACGCGGATCCATCCGGTAGATGTGGTCGGCACCGAACACTGCGACGATGTCGGGCGACTCGTCGGAGATCAGGTTGAGGTTCTGGTAGATCGCATCCGCCGACCCCTGGAACCAGTACGGCCCACGACGCATCTGGGCAGGGACGGGCGTCACGTAGTTGTCGAGCATCGCCGAGAAGCGCCAGGTCTGCGAGATGTGACGGTCGAGGCTGTGGCTCTTGTACTGGGTGAGCACGACAATTTTCAGATAGCCGGCGTTGGCGAAGTTCGACAGGGCGAAGTCGATCAGTCGGTAGGTGCCCGCGAAGGGAACCGCCGGTTTCGCACGGTCGTTGGTGAGCGGCTGCAGGCGCTTCCCTTCGCCACCGGCCAGCACGATCACGAGCACTTTCGGTTCGATGGCCATTGACGTCAAAGGTACACAGACCGGGGGTCGGCACTGTGGTGGGTCGGCGCGATTCCTCTGACCCACGACGGAGTCCAGGACGGATTCACGGTGCCACGGGAGACAACTCGGCGGTGGCGAACACGACGCGCATCGGCTCAATCTGGCCCATGACCCGACCGCCGATCGGGTTCCAGGTTTCCTGGCACTGCCCGTTCGGATTTACTGAGACGATGTCCGACACCGCGAGTACGGCAGACATCCCCGTCGACTCCACCGACGACCAGGACGATCCGGCACGCGACGCCGTGGGTGACGACATCCGTCTGCTCGGTCATCTGCTCGGCGACGCGATCGAGCAGACCGAGGGCCGCGCCGTGTTCGAGCTGGTCGAGCAGGTCCGCCGACTCGCCGTCGATGCACGGCGATCCGGCCGCAGCGCCGTCGACGACATCCGTGCGGCGTTGGCTCGCCATCCACTCGACGAACAGATCCTCGTCCTGCGTGCGCTCGACTGGATGTCGCTGCTGGCCAACACGGCGGAGGACGTCCACCTCGAGCGGCGACGGCGCCATCACCAGCAGCGCAGCGACCAGCCGCGTCCGGGAAGTCTTCGGGCAGTGCTCGAACGCGTTCGCGAGTTCGGGGTCACCGACGACGAACTGGCGAGCGCCGTCGGCGCCTTGCAGGTCAGCCCGGTGATCACGGCGCATCCGACGGAGGTGCGACGCAAGACCGTGCTCGAGGTCCTCGATGAACTGAGCGGCCTGCTCGACGACCTCGACGTCCGGCGCCACGACCCCGGCGCGGTCGCCGGAATCCAGCACGACCTGTCCGTCTGTGTGCTGCTGCTGTGGCAGACCGCCCTTCTGCGGTTGTCGAAATTGCGGGTCCGCGACGAGATCAACGAGGCGATCCGCTACTACGACACGAGCCTGTTCGAGGTGATCCCGGCGCTCACCCGCGATCTTGCGACCGGTGTGGCGGCCGGCGGTGACCGCAGCAATTCCAGAGACCGCAGTGACGGCGTCGACACGTCGAACTCGATCACGATGGGCTCGTGGATCGGCGGTGATCGCGACGGGAACCCGTTCGTGACCGCCGACGTCGTGCGCTACGCCATCGGGCGGCAGAGCGAGACGGCCCTCGCCCATCACCTACATGCGTTGTACGGGTTGTCGAGACGCCTGTCGATGACCGATCGGTTGGTGACGCCCAGCGACGAGGTGCGTGCGCTCGCCGCCGCGTCCGGTGACGACTCACCGTTCCGCGCCGACGAGCCGTACCGGAGGGCGTTGCGTGGCATGCACGCCCGCCTGCACGCGTTCGCCCGTCGGGCACTCGATCCCGACATCGACGTACCGGGTCCGACACCGATCGGCGACAGCACGCCGTACACCGACCTCTCCGAGTTGGTCGACGACCTCGACCACGTGATCGCCTCGCTGGAGGGTCACGGTGCCGGACCGATCGCCGACGCGCTCGTCGAGCCGGTGCGACGCAGCGTCTCGATCTTCGGCGCCCACCTGTGTGGCCTCGACCTGCGTCAGAACTCCGCCGTGCACGAGGCCGTGCTCGCCGACCTGTTCGCACAGGCCGGCGTCTGCGACGACTACCTCGCCCTCGCCGAGACCGATCGAGTCGAGTTGCTGACGGCCGAGATGCGCACACCCCGACTGCTGCGCCATCCGGATGCACGGCTCGCCGAACGGACCCGTTCCGAACTGGCCATCCTCGAAGCGGCGGCCGACGCGGTCCGACGTGTCGGCCGCCGGATCGTCCCGCACTACGTGATCTCGATGGCCCACGACCTGAGCGACGTGCTCGAGGTCGCCGTGCTGCTCAAGGAGGTCGACCTCGCCCACGGCGCACACGGCGACCGGACCGCCGAGTCGAAGCTCGACATCGTCCCGCTGTTCGAGACGATCGACGACCTGCAACGGTGCCCCGACGTGCTCGACGCGATGCTGCACGACGAGGTGTACGCCGGCATCGTTCGGTCGCGAGGCAACCGTCAAGAAGTGATGGTCGGTTACTCCGACTCGAACAAGGACGGCGGCTACCTCTGCTCGCAGTGGAGCCTTTCGTCGGCGCAGACGACCCTCGCTGCGGTGGCCCGTCGTGCCGGGGTGCAGCTCCGCTTCTTCCACGGACGCGGCGGCACCGTCGGTCGAGGCGGCGGGCCGGCATACCAGGCGATTCTGGCGCTGCCGCCCGGGACCGTCGACGGGTCGATCCGACTCACCGAACAGGGCGAGATCGTCGCTGCCAAGTACTCGAACCCGGCGATGGCGCGCCGCAACCTCGAAACGCTGGTGTCGGCCACCCTCGAGGCGACCCTGCTGCACCGGCGTTCGGCGCGAGACGACGCCGAGATCGACCCGCTGTTCTCGGAGACGATGGGCGAACTGTCGTCGCACGCGTTCGACGCGTACCGCTCGCTCGTGTACGGCGACAACCGGTTCGTCTCGTTCTTCCGGTCGATCACGCCGACCAACGAGATCGCGTCCCTCAACGTCGGCAGCCGCCCGGCCTCTCGCAGCACGTCGAACGCGATCGAGGAGCTGCGCGCGATCCCCTGGGTGTTCGGCTGGACCCAGTGTCGGCTGATGATCCCGGCGTGGTACGGCGTCGGCAGCGCGGTCGAGCGCTTCGTCGGAACCGGCACCGGCGCAGACGAGCGCCTCGACCTGCTCGCCCGGATGTACGCCGACTGGCGGTTCTTCCGAGCGGCGGTCGACAACATGGGCATGGTGCTCGCCAAATCCGACATCGACATCGCCCGCCGGTACGCCGACGTGCTCGTGGAGGACGACGCGATGCGCACCGACCTCTTCGGCAGGATCGCCGACGAGCATGCACGCACGCTCGACTGGCATCGTCGGATCACCGGGGCGACGTCGCCCCTCGCCGACAACCCGTTGCTGGCGCGCAGCCTGCGCAACCGGTATCCGTATCTCGACCCGCTCCACGTGATGCAGGTGGACCTGCTGCGCCGGTACCGCGACGGCGACGACGACGAGTTGGTCGTGCGCGGCATCCAGCTGTCGATCAACGCCATCGCCACGGGACTTCGCAACTCGGGTTGAGACAACTCGGGCTGACGGGCCTGTGCAACGGGACTCGGGATGGACGCCTGCGTCTACCCTGCTTCGATGACGCTGAGTCGACGAGCCCGTTTCTTCCGCAGGCGCATCGAGACGATGGAGGTGCCGGAAGACACCCCGATCGAAGAGCGTCGGGCGGCAATGGACAGGTTCGACCGGATCCCCCGACCGCGCAAGGTCGACTACGTCGAGACGGTCGTCGGCGGCATTCCCGCCATCGTCGCCACACCGACCGAGGTGCGGCCCGACCGACACATCCTGTACGTCCACGGCGGCGCCTACGTGCTCGGGTCACCCAAGAGCCACATCGCCATGTGTGCCCGCCTGGCGAAGCGCGCTGCGGCCACGACGACGGTGATCGACTATCGCCTCGCGCCCGAGCACGTGTATCCGGCGGCGATCGACGACTGCCTTGCCGCGTACCGGGCGATCATCGCCGACGTCGATCCCGCGCTGGTCACGATCGCGGGTGACTCGGCCGGCGGGGGCGCCACGCTCGCCACGCTCGGCGCGCTCAAGACCGCAGGCGATCCCATGCCCGGGGTGGTGTACGTGCTGTCGCCGTGGACGGACCTGACGGCGACCGGTGAGTCGGTCGTGACTCGGGCGTCGTTCGATCCGATGTTCGACGGCAACGGCCTGCTCGAGGCAGCCATGACCTATGCAGGCGAGACACCGCTCGACGACCCCGGAGTGTCGCCGCTGTTCGCCGACCCGTCGGGGTATCCGCCGACGCTGATCCAGACCGGCATGGACGAGATCCTGCTGTCGGACTCCACACGTCTGGCGAAACGATATGCAGCAGCCGGCGTCGACGTGCGTCTCGACCTGCGCGACGACCTCTGGCACGTCTATCAGGCGTTTGCGGGCTACATGCCCGAAGCGACCGACGCACTCGTGCGCGCTGCGGTGTTCATCCGAGAGAAGACCCCAGCACCGCTGCCCGGCTCGCACCCGGTGGCTGTGCCGGCATGAGCGGCCCGCAATTCCCCGAGCCTCGATTCCCTCAGCCTCGATTCCCTGAGCTGGGCTTCTACACCCTCGCCGGGGGCGCCCAGAACCCGGCCGATCTCGTCCCCGAGTGCCGTCGAGCCGAGGAGCTCGGTCTCGGCGCGGTGTTCATCAGCGAACGCTTCAACGTGAAGGAGGCAGTGACGCTGTCGGGTGCGGCTGCGGTCGCAACGACGAACATGCAGATCATCACCGGGGCGACCAATCACAACACGCGCCATCCCATCGTCACCGGCTCGTACGCCACGACGATGCACCGGCTGAGCGGCGGCCGCTTCGTGCTCGGCATCGGCCGCGGCGTCGCCCCACTGTTCGATGCCTACGGCCTCGCGCGGATCACCACCGCCCAGATGGAGGACTTCGTCGAGGTGATGCGCCGGCTCTGGCACGGCGACACGATCATCGGTCACGACGGCCCGATCGGTTCGTACCCCGTCCTGCGCCTCGATCCGACGTTCGACGAGGACATCCCGCTCGGCCTCGTTGCGTTCGGCCCCAACTCGCTCGAGTTGGGCGGTCGGGCGTTCGACCACGTCATCCTGCACACCTTCTTCACCGACGAGACGCTGCAGCGGTGCGTGCGGACGGTGAAGGACGCCGCCGAACGAGCAGGACGCGACCCCGACTCGGTCACCGTCTGGTCGTGTTTCGCGACGATCGGTGACCACCTTGCCGAACCGGTGCGGCTCAAGAAGACCGTCGGGCGTCTGGCCACGTACCTGCAGGCCTACGGCGACCTCATGGTGGAGACGAACCGGTGGGACCCTGCGGCACTCGCGGCATTCCGAGCGGACGCCATGGTGGCCGGATTCCGCGGAGCGATCGACGTAGGCGCCACCACCGACGAGCTCGAACACATCGCCACGCTGATTCCCGACGAATGGCTGGCGCCGTCGGCCACCGGATCGGCCGATCAGTGCGCCGCGGCCGTTCGGGGCCAGTTCGATCTCGGCGCCGACGCCGTGATCATCCACGGCGCCAGCCCCGACGACCTCTCCCCCATCGTCGACGCCTACGCCACGCCCTGACGAAATCCCTGCGAGCGATGAGCGAACCGACCGGATACGGGCCTTTCGCTCATCGCCGCGGTCTGGATGCGTGCGGACGTGCGTCAGGTCGAGGTGGACACGACAGTGACGGGAACGCTCACCTTGCGTCCGATGCGGCACGGCAAGTCCTGACGCAACCAGCGCGACACCTTGGCGGGCAGCGTCGACACGATCACCTCGTCGAATCCGTACGTGTCGACGAGCCGCGCCACCGCTTTCGACGTGTCCGCATCCAAGGACAACTCCCCCGTGGCCGTCGCACCGAGTCCGCTCAGCCAGTCCACGCCGAAGTCCAACTGCTCCTGCGCCGCCTGGCGATCCGCCTCGATGTCGCGACTCAACGTCGGCGCGATGTCCGCAGCTGATCCTCCGACGGCCACCACGGAGGCAACCGGACTCGGTACCGGAACCACGAGGTGGACATCGCAGGGCGCGGCCTGCAGACGCGTCTCGATCAGGCTCGCGAGTTCGGAACCCCCCAGCGAGCGGTTTCCGACGATCAGTACCTTGCCCATCTCGACCCCCAAGTGCGACGTGGTTGGCCGCACGATAGACGATCGATGCCGCTACCCGCGTCAGTTGAAGCCGCGATCGTCCTGTTTCAAGGCAGTGTCGACACTGACCGCCGATGCGATGACGAGCGAATGCAACGGCTCGGGAAGGCCCTCGTGGATCTGCACGACGTACTTGTCGGCCGTGGTGAACGCCGTGCGCATGATGCCTTCGAAGGTCTTGGTGATGCGAGCGACCTCGCGGTCGTCAGCGTCCTCGATCCGGAAGTTCCACGCCTTCCAGTTCTCGGCCTTGATCATCCCAACGGTCGCGCCCCCGCTCTCGAGCGCGAAGCGGATCTTGCCGATCGCCTTGCGTTGCACGATGCGTCCGATCTCGTTGTCGTCGGCATCCGACACGATCACGGACGACTTCACGACCTTCTTCGGACGGGTCAGCCTCAGCAGCACCTCGCCCGACGGCGCGGTGATCTCCAACTTGTGGGTCAGGAACTGATCCAGGCTCGACACGAGGCGGGCGGCCTGTTTCAGCGAGGACTGCCCCACCTGGTTGACGGAGGCGATGACATTGCCGTCCTGGTCGTACACGCTGTACTGGTTGCTGAGCTCGACCAGCTTGGTCCTCTGGTTGACGACCAGCACCCGTTCGGTGAACAGCGAGCCACCGCCCTGCTCGGTACGCGCCTGCACGCCGGTCCCGAAGATGCCCCCGCCGTCGACCTGGCCCCTCACCTTCTCCTTCGCCGCCTCGCTCTCGTGATCACCGATCGTGACCGCGTCCTCGATGCGGGCGAACAGCGACTTCTTCGGCGTCACCGGATCCTTCGAGGTGACCCCGGCGTCGGACACGTGATCGGTCCACTTCGATCCGTCCCAGTAGCGCAACTCGTGGCGTTCCTTCGGGTCAGGATGCCAGCCGGCGGGCGCCGCTCCCGTGGTGTCACTCATGCGGCCCACCGTACTTCGTCGCCCGGTTCGAGCCGGAAGGGCCCGTGGTGGAACAGTGGTCCGATGCTGCTCACCGCCCTCGACCCGACCGCAGACGACTTCGCGACGGCAACCGGTTGGACGTCCAAGCCCGAGGGCATGTGCAAAGGCGACGTGTGCGTCCCGGTTCCGGGCGCCCTCGGCTCGGATGGCCGCCTCGACGTCCGTGCCGTTGCCGATCGGCTCGGCATGGCGCTCGTCGCCGACGACGACGCCCGGGTGTGGGCACTCGGCCCCGAGAGTGGGGGCCGAGCACTGACGACCGCCTCCGTCGCCGAGATCGAGCTGCCCGACGTCGACGGCAACCCGTTCAAGCTGTCGGCGATGCACGGCCGCAAGGTCCTGCTCGTCGCCTGGGCGTCGTGGTGAGGCTGTTCGGCTGACCTGCCCGTGTGGCAGGCACTCCACGAAGAACTCGAACCACTCGGTCTCACCGTCGTCACCGTCGCCCTCGACCTCGACCCGGAGAAGGCGCGGCCATGGATCGCCGCTGCTGCACCCACCCATCCGTCACTGATCGACAGCCACCACCGCCTCGACGAACTCCTCGGCATCTCGAACGTCCCGATGGCCGTGTGGATCGACGAGACCGGCACGCTCGTGCGGCCCGCCGAAGGAGCATCGATCCGACCCAGCCCACTGGCAGCGATGGAGATCACCGATCGGATGCCCGAGCGACTGCAAGCGGTCTTGCGCGAGTTCAAGCAGATGCGCGAGACCGGCCCCGGATACCGGGCGGCGATCGTGGACTGGGCGAACCGAGGCGCGGACAGCCCATTCTCGCTGTCGCCGGACGAGGTGATCGCTGCGTCGCAACCTCGCACCGCGGAGCACAGCCGCGCCGCCGCCTGCTTCGAGCTGGGCATCCATGCCGAGCACCGAGGCGATCATGTCGCTGCAGTCATCTGGTGGAAGCAAGCCCACGCGCTCTTCCCCGAGAACTGGACGTACAAGCGCCAGGCGTGGACGCTCGAGTCCA
Source organism: Ilumatobacteraceae bacterium (assembly GCA_041745835.1). Taxonomy (GTDB): domain Bacteria; phylum Actinomycetota; class Acidimicrobiia; order Acidimicrobiales; family Ilumatobacteraceae; genus Sva-07. Next base: position 9,692 of record JBGTIA010000562.1, read on the forward strand.
CCCCCGAGGGTGCCGATTCCGACAAGGCCCAAGAGGTACAGGACATCTACGGCACCTCGTGGACCGACGAGTTCCTCGCCACCGGGGGCGCGAACTACACCGTGCTGCCGAACCTCTGACCCGAGGTCTCCGACGCAGCGTCGTGCCGACCTCGCCCTCACGTTGATGCTCACGTCGAGGTGCAATGGAGCGCAAATCACCGCCATGCCGTATCGTTGTTGGATGCGTTCTCGGTCGTTCCTTGCCGTCATTGCTGTGTTGGGCAGCCTCGGAGCCTCCGTCGTCGCCGGCGTGGCCTCCCCCATTGGGTCCGTCGACGCAGCAGGTGCCACCAGCGCCTACGTCGCCATGCCCACGTCGCTCCGCCTCGTCGACACCCGCACGCCGGCATCGCCGGTCCCGGCCGGGGGCACCATCTCGGTCAGCGTCACCGGAGCCGCACCCCTTCCCGCTCCCGGGACCGTCACCGCAGTCGTCCTCAACCTCACGGTGACTCCACCGGCAGCGCCGGGATTCTGGACGGTGTGGCCCCACGCCACCCCGCGGCCCGAGGCGTCGAACCTCAACGTCGACGAGCTGCAGTCGCTGTCGCGCACCGTGACGCCGAACCTCGTCACGGTGCCGGTGATGGCTGACGGTGTGGTCGACGTCTACGGCAGCGGCGGCGGCAACGTCATCGTCGACCTGCTCGGGTACTACACGCCCGCCGACACGGCCACCGCCGGACGATTCGAGGCCCTCCCCGCCCCGACCCGAGTTCTCGACACCCGTGGCGGCGCCGGCTTCGCCGCAGGCGAGACCCGCAACTTCACCGTCCCCGGCGCCGCGGGCGCGAGTGCCGTGGCGATCAACCTCACCTCGGTGACCAACACCCCGGGCTTCTGGCAGGTCTACGCCCAGGGCAGCCCCGTCCCGGCGACCTCGAACCTCAACTCGCCACCCGGGTTCTCGGCGGCAATCGCCAACCAGGCGATCGTGGCGGTCGATGCGAATGGCAGCATCTCGATCTACTCGGAACGCGGCGGTGACCTGATCATCGATCTCGTCGGCTCGTACACGGGGGCCGGTGCCCCCTCGTCGTCCACCGGCCTGTTCGTGCCGCTGAACGCGCCGACGCGCATCGTCGACACACGCATCCCTGCAATGAACCCACTCGGTGGGGCCACACGACCCCCCGCCAAGAGCAGCTTCGAGGTGCCGGTCGCAACCAACCCGGCGGTCGGACGAGCGGATGTGTCGGCCGTGGTCCTCAACGCAACGACGGTCGACACGCTGTCGATCGGGTACATCACCGTCGGCACGGCCGGCGCCACCGCCCCCACCGCAACGTTGACGACCTCGACGATGAACGTCGTCAGGCCGTCGCAGATGCTGGCCAACCACGCCATCGTGCCGGTCTCGACGCGTGGCTTCTCGATGTTCACCGAACCCGGCGGACACCTCCTCGCCGACCTGGCCGGATACTTCGTCGGAACGCCGGCGAACGCACCATTCGGTCCGCGGGCGAACCCGCCGGCGCCGACCTGCGCCACCCAGCTCGTCGGCGAGCCCGGTATGGCCGTCGGCCCGATCGTGAACGGCTCGTCGCGGACCGCGGTCGCGGCCTTGCAGAACCGGCTGGCTGCGCTCGGATTCTGGAACGCCGGCGCCGACGGCGGCTACGGCCTGACCACCACCCAAGCGGTCATGGCGTTCCAGAAGTGGAGGGGACTGCCCGCCACCACGGTGGTCGACACGGCAACGGCCATCGCACTCAACACCGAGATGTGCCGGCCCGCGGCCGGTCGGACCGGCGACCTGCTCGAGGTCGACAAGAGCAAGCAGATAGCCTTCGTGGTGCGCGATGGCAAGGTGCAGTACGTCTTCAACGTGTCGACCGGCAACGGGAAGTCGTACGACGAAGTGGACCAGAAGAGTGCGGGCCGGCGCGTCATCGGCATCGCCCTCACGCCGAGCGGGACGTTCCGCACCTATCGCGAGCACGACACCGCCCGCTACGAGGGCGATCTCGGCACGCTGTACCGCCCGAAATTCGTCGTGGGCGGAATCGCCGTCCACGGCTCGCCGAGCATCCCGAACTACCCCGCTTCACACGGTTGCATCCGAGTCGCGAATCCGGTGATGGACCTGATCTGGCGTCAGAACCTGCTCCCCTTGCGCTCGACCGTGTGGATCCACGACTGAGCAGCGGCTCACACGGCGGCTGACGCTGCGGCCGTGCTCGCTCGGTGGCGGCGCCACCCCTGGTAGCCGGTGACCGCGAAGGTCATCGCCACCAGCGGCGCAACGATCAACGCCGCGGGCCCGACGACGTTCGCCGCCGACGAGTCGTTGGCGTCGAGCACGAGGTAGAGGACGTACGCGGCGTAGAAGGCGATCAGGACGAAGCCCTCCCACCGCTTGATCTGGAAGCCGTTCCACACGATCGGTACGAGCACGACGGTTGCCGCCAACATCACCGGGAAGTCCAGTCGCAACGACACGTCACTGACCGGGATGCCGTCGCTCGCCACGATCGAGGTGACGCCGAGCACCGACATCAGGTTGAACAGGTTCGATCCGATGACGTTGCCGACGGCGATGTCGCGTTGCCCTCGAATCGCAGCCATGATCGACGTCGCCAACTCGGGCAACGACGTCCCGATCGCCACCACCGTGAGTCCGATCACCAGGTCGCTGATGCCGGCTGCTTCGGCGATGTCGGTCGCCGCGTTCACGAGCAGCTGAGAACCGATCACCAGCACCACCAATCCGGCGACCACGAGCATGATGTTGAACCACAGGGGACGCTCGACGGCGGCGCCCTCGAGCGACTCGACCGACTGTGTGTACTCGACGATGACGTCGTCGCTCGACTCGCTGCGCGCCTCGCGGACCAGCCAGCCGACGTACAACACGATGCCGGCGAACAGGACGATCCCATCGATGCGCCCGATGTTGTTGTCGAGCGAGAGCACGAAGGCGAGCACCGACACGGCGATCAACAACGGGATGTCGAAACGGATGATCCGCTGCTGTACTGCCAGTCCACCGACCACTGCCGATGCGCCGAGGATCAGGAGGATGTTGCCGATGTTGCTGCCGACGACGTTGCCGAGAGCGACATCGGCGTTGCCGCCGACAGCCGCTGACACGCTCACCGCGAGTTCAGGTGCGCTGGTGCCGAACGCCACGACGGTGAGCCCGATGATCACCGGTGCGATCCCGAGTTTGGATGCGATCGTCGCCGCCCCTTTCACGAGGAGCTCGGCGCCACCGACCAAGCCGACGATACCGATGACGAGTGCGAGGATCGTGAGTGCGTTCACTGGTGCGTACTGTGCCACGCCGCGAGGCCGCTGTCTCGGTTCGCACAGTCCCGGTTCACACAGTCCCGGTTCACAAAGGAGATCTGCGCCAGGACGCGGAGCGGACTGCGTCCCGCCCGATGCCCCGTGGGCGACAGCACGATCACCAGATCGAGGTCGGCGCCGATCAGCACGTCGGCATGGGTCGCAGACTTCACGCCACCGTCCAGATACCTGTGGTCGCCGATACGCACCGGCCGCGCGAGGACCGGGATGGCGCAGGATGCCGCAACGGCGTCCGCCGGACGAACCGTGCTCGACAGGTCGGCGTCCCGACCGAACCAGACCAGACGGCCATCTCCGAGACGTACTGCGGGGATCCACAACGGTGTCGTCGGCCAGGTCTCGACGAAGCGATCGAGCGTAGCCACCCGCGGCGAGTGGTCGTGGAGGCCATGCGGAAGCATGGTCGCCATCGCACCGGGGAGCTGCGACGGGTGCCTCAGCACGTTGAGCATGTGCCAGCCGGGCATGTTCAACCCCGGCACTGCTCGCCGCGTGATGACGCTGTCGGAGTCCTTCATGTGGGCCCTGAACACGTGGCCGTTCGTGCTCGGATCCGAATTCGTGGCCCACGCCGCCAGATCCTCGGGCGCCACATCCGAGCGGAGAAGCGCTCCCACGATGCTGCCCGCCGAGGTGCCCACGATGATGTCAGCAGTGCGTGGGTCCCACCCGAGATCGTGGTGCAGCGCCCACAGCACGCCGGCGTGGAACGCCATTCCTGACGTGCCGCCACCACCGAGCACGAGCCCGATGGGTGCCGAGCGGACTGGCGGCCCTCCCGCCACGGTTCCCGCCGCTGGCGGGTGGAGCGGTTGGGCGTACATGAGTCGTCTTGCCGGCTGTCGACAAGTCCTCTTACAGTTCCCGCACGATGATCGCGCGGACGGTTGGGAGGACTCGTCGACAGGTGGTTCTCGGTGACGTCAGCGAGTTGCTGAGCGGTCGTCGTACGTGCGAACGTCGTAGCGCTTGCGACCAGCCAATCCTGCCAACCCGACGAGGCCGAGGAGTCCGAGGAGACCCCAGTCATCGAAGCCGCTGTCGTCGTTCTCGTCCAGCGGGTTGTCGATCGCTTCGACGTCGTTGGGATCGTTCGGCGGTGTGGTCGCCAATGCCGTCGTCACGGGAATGAAGGTGGGTGGCAGCAACGGCTGCCACGGTGAATGTCTTGCGCATGATGGTTCTCCTGATATGCGCACCCACGATCGTGAGACGCCTTCACGCGTGCCCCAACCAGTTGCAGCGCAACACAAGGGCCTTTGCTCAACTAGCGCTGCCACACGGACTGGTGTACGTTGAATTTAGCCGGATCGATTGTTTCCGCCGCTGCGTCGCCCCGGACCTTGGCCCGCTCTCTACCGAAGGAGAGTGAAATGACTGCCATGCTTCAAGCGAGACCAGACTCCGACGCCGGAATCCGTTCACCCGATCCGAGACTGCTCCTCGACGTGTTCGACACACCGAACACCCGCGTCGTGCACGTCACGGGCGAACTCGACCTCGCAACCCGCAATCAACTCGTGTCGGCATCGACCGCCGGACGACACCCCGAGATGTTCATCGACCTCGGTGGGGTCACCTTCATGGACTGCAGTGGATATCGAGCCCTCGTCGCAACCCGGCGGATCATCGAGGGCGAAGGGAGATCGCTCACGATCAAGGGCCAAACCGGACAGCCGGCACGATTCCTCGCCTTGATCGCCGAGCTCGAGCGGTAACAACCGCACAGACACGTCTTCGCATTTTTCGGTGGACCTTATGGGACGGCCTTCGAACTCTCCCGAACCCCTCGAAACATTCATCCGGCAGGAGCTCCACGGCCGTGTGCGCGACTGACGCGGGGTGCTGACACCTGCGTGATGCGCTGCTGTAACAGCAGCTGCTTACGCTGCTTGTGGCAGCGCAGGGTGCGCGGCAATCAGGAGGGTTTCCACGACATGTTGATCTCAGCGTCAGAACTCACGGCCAGCCCGGGCAAGAGCGGCCATCTCCGGCCGTTGGTGGCGCAGATGCGCGATGTGCTCTCGAAGGAGTCGGGCAAGGACTGGTACGCCTGGTCCGTCGTCACGGGCCG
>JBGTIA010000563.1:0-3727 GCA_041745835.1 Ilumatobacteraceae bacterium
ACAGCTCCCAGCCCAGTTCACCGACGAAGCTCATCCTCACGGCGAGCGCGCAGGCATGGTGCAGGTCGATCTCCTGCGCCGTCAGATACGGAAAGGCCCCGTTGCCGAGATCGGCGGTGGTCAACTCGCTCAGAAGATCGCGCGACATCGGGCCCTGCACGCTCAACAACGCCAGGCCCGATGTCATGTCGGTGACGTACACACGGGCACCGCTCGGCGTCCCCCGCCGCAACATCGCCTCGACCCGCCGGTGGAATCCCTCGGCCACCACCACCTGGAACCGGTCATCGGCGATGCGGGTGATCGTCACGTCGGCCTCGACGCCGCCACGTTCGTTCATCCACTGGGTGTACACGCACCGCCCGACCGCAACGGCGACGTCGTTGCCCGAGAGCTGGTTCAGGACGTGCTCGGCGTCCGGGCCCTGGACCAGGAACTTCGACATCGCCGACATGTCGAACAGGCCCACGGTGGTGCGAACGGCGCGGTGCTCCGCGGCGTGGAACTCGAACCAGTCCGGTCGTTCGTAGCTGAACCGGGAACGGATGTCGGCATCCGGTGGGGCGAACCAGGACGCGTTCTCCCACCCGGACGACTCGGCGAATCTCGCGCCGGCGTGTTCCAGTCGCTCGTGGAGTACCGAGCGTCGGACGTTGCGCGCCGTGGTCGGATGGGAGTTCGGCCACGAACCGGTCGAGTGCAACCGGCCGAGCAACTCGACGCTTCGTTCCGCGAGGTACGACCGGTTCGTCTGAAAGCGCGACAGGCGCGCGATGTCGACGCCGGTGACATCGATCGGGGGGAGCCCGTCGACGATCCACTGGGCGATGATCGACCCGGCACCGCCGCCGGTGAGGATGCCCAGCGAGTTGAAGCCGGCGGCAACGAAGAAGTGGTCGAGCTCCGGTGACTCCCCCATCAGGAACCCGTTGTCCGGGGTGAAGCTCTCCGGGCCGGTGAACAACTTGCGGATCCCGACTTCCTCCAGTCCGGGGAGGATCTCCATCGCGTACTCGAGGAACGGTGCGAGCCGGTCCCAGTTCGATGCGATCTCGCCGAAGCTGAAGTCGTCGGGGATCCCGTCGAGCGACCAGGGGGCGGCGACCGGCTCGAACAGTCCGACCATCAGGCCACCGGTCTCTTCTCGGTAGTAGGCGAACCGGTCCGGATCCTCCAGGATCGGCAGATCGCTCGACACCCCCTCGAACGGCTCGCTGATCAAGTAGGCGTGCTCGATCGCCTGGAGTGGCACGGAGACCCCGGCGAGCGCACCGATGTGCCGGGCCCACATGCCGGCACAGTTGACGACGTAGTCCGCCTCGATCGGACCACGGTCGGTGACGACACCGGTGACCCGACCATCACGCTGGTCGATGCCGACGACCCGGACCCCTTGGATGATCTGCACGCCGCCCGCCCGTGCGCCGGCGGCCAGCGACATCGCCACGTTGTACGGATCTGCCCGTCCCTCGTTGGCGGTGTAGAAGCCGCCGACGAGAGCGGCCGCATCGACGTGGGGCCACAGTGCGGCCGCCTCGGCAGCGGAGATCTCCTCGCGCTCGATCCCCATCAGCGCGAGGAAGTCGGCCTCGCGGCGCAGCTTCGAGAGGCGTTCGACGTTGCTCGCCGTCTGCAAATAGCCGACCGGCCGGAAGCCGGTCGACTGACCGGTCTCCGCCTCGAGCACTTCGTAGAGGTCCCGTGAGTACTTCGCCATCCAGGCCAACGTCTCGGAGGTCATCCCACCCGACACGATGAGGCCCGCCGCGTGCCACGTCGTCCCCGACGTCAGCTGGTCGCGCTCGAGCAGGACGACATCGTTCCAACCGAGCTTGGCCAAGTGGTAGGCGACGCTCGTTCCGATCACCCCGCCGCCGATGATCACCACCTGCGCGCGGTCGGGCAACTCCACTGCAGCTGGCATCTTCAGCCGATCCCCTCACGCATGCTTTCGAGTGTCGCACAGCCCCGAGGGTCGGCGAGATGCCAGCCGCACTCGCCCCGAACCCGGCCGCGCCGCGTGCGTTAGGCTGTGGCAGTCGCCATGACGACGGGGCCCGCATGAGCATCGTCCGCATGGTGGCGAGGGAGTCGACATGGGAACCCGCATCGCGCCGGAAGACCTGACGTGGCTGCTGATGGACGAGCCGAACAACCGCATGCACGTCAACGGTCTGATCGGCTTCGACGAGCTCCCGGACGTCGATGAGCTCGCCGATCTGGTGATGGAGCGCATGGTCCGCAAGTACCGGGTCCTGTCCCAGGTGGCCGTGCAGCGCAACGGCGACTGGATGTGGGAGGACGACGAGGACTTCAGTATCGACCAGCACGTTCGCCGAGTGGGTCTCGACGACGGAGGCGTCGGGGCAGTTCGGGAGTACGTCTCGGCCCAGCTCTCGGTTCCGTTCGATCGCTCCCGGCCGTTGTGGGAGATCCGGATCCTCACGGGGCCCGACGGTGATCGTTCGAACGGTTACGTGTACAGCCGCTTCCACCACGGGATCGGCGACGGCATCAGGCTGGTGCAGATGCTCCTCGCCCTCTGCGACCCGGCCGAGGGGGCCATCCCCGAGGCGGTCGGGCGCAACGCCGCCGGGGAACACCACCACCCGCTCGAACGCATGCTCCATCTCGTCGAGCACTCGGTGAGTGACGCCGTCGACTACGTCGGTCACGCCGGGCAGGAGGTGGCATCCGCGGGGCGGTCGCTGATGTCGACGACGAACCCGCTCGGACTGTCCCACCACGTGGGCGCGGCGTTGAACCTGGTCCGTCACCCCGACAAGCTCGTCGACGCGCTCACCGGGATCGCCTCGATCGACAACGCGTTCTCCAACTCGTGGCGCGAGCTCGGTCGGATGCTGCTGTCGGACGGGCACGACGCCGAGGCGTGGAGTGGGCACGCCGGGGCCGACAAGTCGGTCGCCTGGATCGAGGGCGTCCCGCTCGACGGCCTTCGTGCGGCCGCCCGAGCCCACGGCGCAACGCTGAACGACGTGCTCCTCGCTGCGGTTTCCCTGGCGCTCACCGAGTACCTCGCCGAACGTCGGATCAGCGAGGTCACCGATCTGTCATGGATGATGCCGGTCTCGCTGCAGCCGATCGACGCCGACCTCCCGGACCGGCTCGGCAACCACTTCGTCGTCGTGATGCTCTCGATGCCGCTCGGCATCCTCGACCCAGGCGACCTGATCGACGAGCTCCACCGGCGCACGACGCGACTCAAGCACTCCGTCGAGCCGATGGTCGCGTTCGGGTTCCAGCGGGTCGTCGCCGAGTCACCCACCGCAGTCGCACGTCGCATCACCAAGTTCTTCACCGGCAAGACGATCGGGCAGCTGACCAACGTCCCGGGCCCCCGGGTGGCGATGACGCTGGCCGGTGCGCCGGTGCGTTCGATCCTCGGCTGGGTGCCGACGTCGGGAGACCAGCCGCTCGGCGTCTCGCTGTTCAGCTACGACGGGACGCTCAGCGTCGGCGTCGCCACCGACACCCGGATGATTCCCGACCCGCTGCACGTCGTCGAACTCGTCCAGCGCCATCTCCACGAACTCGCCCAGATCGTCCACGAGGGAGCCCGATAACCCATGACACCACGCAAGCCGAAGACCGTCGTCAACGTCACGTTCCAGGACGACGAGTGGGATTACGACGAACGCGTCTCCCTCGGCGGCCAGCGCTTCCGCCTCGTCAGGGTCGGCACGAGCGGCGACGCCGCAGCCGCCGA
>JBGTIA010000564.1:0-3271 GCA_041745835.1 Ilumatobacteraceae bacterium
CCGATCATCCCCGGCTCACCGAGGTGCCCGCCCGTCGCTGGCATCGATGGACGACGCACACGACCGGGTTCGGCCCACTTGCGTTGCCCGAGGTCCGGGCCCACGCCGGCGTGCGTGCGCCCTTCGCGTTCCCCGATGGCAGTGTCAGTGATCTCGTGCTCACCCCCGAGGGGTGGGCCCGGCGAGTGTCTCGTCCGATGTGAGTGCCTTGTCGCCCGCTTCGACCCCGGCTGATGTCGCGGCCGACGTGGCCGGGGTCTGCGGCACCGTGCTGGCGTTGCGGCCGCTGCGCAGCCGACGGGTCGTGAGCCACAACGTGCCGAGCACCAGTGCTGCGGTGAGGATGAAGGGCGCAGCGACGGCCAACACGAACCCGATGGCGAAGAGCGCCCCGACGAACACGTCCCAGCCCGCACGCCATGCTTCAGCGATGCTTTCGGTCGAGTCGTCCTCGTCGGCCACCTCGGCGACGGGTGACTCGTACTGGAGTTGGATCGTCAGCGTCGAGCGCTCGACGCGGTTGTCGAGGTTGCGCTGACTGGCCAGCAGTTGTTCGAGCGAGATCGTGCGTTCGCTGATGACCCGCTCGATCTCGACGATGTCCTGGAATTGGGTGGCGTCGACGAGCAGGCGCTGGAAGCGGGCGATCACATCACGCTCGACGCCGATGCGGATGTCGAGATCGACCAGTTGGTCGGTGACGTCGGTGGTGTCCTGCGTGCGCCCGGACAACCGACCGACCGTCGCGGCGAGGTCGACGATCAACGGCTCGAGGTCGGCCGGCGGCACCTTGACGACGAAGTAGCCCGACCCGTCCACGCTCCCGTCCTCTCGCTCGTCGCCGATGTTGACGTCGGCGGTGAACACGGTGGCGCCATTGCGTTGCGCAGCTGCGAGCGTGTCGGCGACGGCCGCACGGATGTCCGAGGTCGCCACGACCACCCCAGCTGTCGTCGCAAGGGCTTGTCCGGTCGGAAGCGGGACGTTCGGTGCCTGTTCGGTGGCGGCATCGCCCGCCGCCGATTCGGGCCGGTCGACGGACCCGGACCGTCCATCGGTCGACGCCTCGTCCGCCGGCGCGTCGAACACCATGTCCGGTGCGATCTCCGCCGCCGAGTCCGAGTCGTCGTCGGTGCTGCATGCCGAGACCCCCAGCCCGACCAGAACCATCAGTGTGAACCCCGTGAGTGCTGTGTTGTTTCTCCCCATGCAAGTTCGACGCCCCCCGAGCCCGCCCGGTTCCGCATTACATCAGGGGTCGGGGGAAAAGGGGGTGCCGGTTCGGCCGGACGTGAGGTCACCGAGCGTCAGCGACTCGTAGGCGATCTCGGGGTTGGCGCGAACTGCCTCGTCGAGTTTGCGAGCGTCGTCGCCGACCAGGATCCGCCATCGCCCGTTGCGGACACCATCGAGGATCTCTGCGCTGGCCTCGGCTGCGGTCATCGGCGCCTGGTCGCGGAACATGTCCGACATCAGCTTGACCATCTCGGCGGCCTCCATGTCGATCTCCTGGCGGCCGTGGCGCAGCGAGTTCTCGACGATCGACGTGCCGATGTGGCCGGGCATGACGACCGACACCTTGACGTGCGGCGCGTTCACCCGCAGGTCGGTGATCAACGCCTCGCTGAAGCCCTTCACTGCGAACTTGGCCGCGGAGTAGGCGGTGTGCGGCCGATCGGGGCCGATGCTCGCCCAGAAGCCGTTCACGCTCGAGGTGTTCACGATGTGGCCCTGGTCGGCGGCGATCAGGAGCGGCAGGAAGGCGCGGACGCCGTGGTACACGCCGCCCCAACAGACGGCGAACGTGCGGTCCCACACGGCTCGGTCGTCGGTGATCATCGAGCCGCCGCCACCGATGCCAGCGTTGTTGAACAGCAGGTTGACGTGGTCGGTCGAGTGCTGGGTGACGACTGCTTCGCGGAACGCAAGCATCGCCTCTTCGTCCGACACGTCACACACGTGGGTGGTGACGACGGTGCCGGACGGTGCCGCAGCCAGAGCGAGTCGGCGACTCTCGTCCATCTCCTCGACCGACATGTCGCACATCGCGACATGGCATCCCTCGGTGGCGAGCTGGATGACGAGCTCGCGTCCCATTCCGCTCGCGCCGCCCGTGACCACGGCGATCCTTCCTTCGTAGCTCTGCATCCGGGCATGGTGGCACAGCGACCTCGCCGGCTGCTTCACTGGGACGGTGGCGTACACCGGCGACATCCTCGACGACTTCGCAGCTTCGAAGCGTGGGCCGACGTATCCCGACGTGGTCGTGGAGATGGGCATGCTGATCGAGGATCGAGCGAGTCATTTCTGCGGCGACGTCGTTCGTTGGAGTGCCGAGGGCGTCACGCTGCAGGACCGCAACGACTACGTCCGTCACTTCACATGGAAGCCCGGCGGATTCCTGATTGAGGGGCGCCCCGTCACGCTGGTACGGCCGACGACAGCGAAGTCAGCGACGCAGCGGATCACCGCGTCGGGATCCGTCGCCGGCGATGGACGGGCGCGGGTGGCGAAGGCGAGTCGCATCTGGGTCGAGGGCAAGCACGACGCCGAGCTGCTCGAACACGTGTGGGGCGACGACCTGCGCGAACTCGGCATCGTCGTGGAACCGCTGCACGGTGCCGACGACCTGGCCGCTGCCGTGGCCGAGTTCGCACCGTCGGCTGATCGTCGCCTCGGCGTGCTGCTCGATCACCTGGTGCCGGGCTCGAAGGAGACGAGGATCGCCGCAACGGTGCGCCACCCGAACGTGTTGATCACCGGGCACCCGTTCGTCGACGTGTGGGCGGGTATCCGACCCAAGGTGCTCGGGCTCGAGGAGTGGCCGGACATCCCGAAGGGTGACCTGGCGTGGAAGGAGGCGATGTGTGTCGCGCTCGGCGTGCAGTTCGAGGGCTTCTGGCCCAAGCTCCGCAACCGGGTGACCACCTTCGCCGATCTCCGCCCCGAACTGGTCGGCGCCGTCGAACGACTCATCGACTTCGTGAGCGAGTGACCGTTTGCGTGAGGTTTTCGGTGGGCCGTCCCACCGAAAACCTCATGCAAACATGGTTGGGATCAGACGAAGGCGCCGGCGAACACCAGGCTGACGATCGTCATCACCTTGATGAGGATGTTCATCGATGGACCGGAGGTGTCCTTGAACGGGTCGCCGACGGTGTCGCCGACCACGGCCGCCTTGTGCGGGTCGCCGCCCTTGCCGCCGTGTGCGCCCGCCTCGATGTACTTCTTCGCGTTGTCCCAGGCGCCGCCCGAGTTTGCCATGAAGATG
>JBGTIA010000565.1:0-9830 GCA_041745835.1 Ilumatobacteraceae bacterium
GACAACGCGCGGGTGAAGTGCGAGCATGAGGGTGACCTCCACTGGGTCGAGTCGGATATGGATCGCACCCTGAATGAAAACAGGGCCAACCCACCGACCCGTGGATGGTCAACTACCTCGCCCTATTGGCGCTCGCTCTTACGTGAACAGACCTCGGTTCGTCTCGGCCCAGGCAACGAGGCGTCTGGACTCGTCGAGCGTGCCGTCACGGACCCATTCGGCCTGAGGTACGAGTCCCCGCTCGGCGAGCTCTTCGACGTGCGCGATGGTGAGCCGTTGGCGATCGATGACGTCATCAACCAGCCCGACTGTCGAGGTGAGCCCATACGCGTCGGCGAAGACCTCCAGACGAGCGCGGCGGTCCGGCACCTCGGCGAAGTGGTGCCAGGACCTGGCGGTTGCGTCGTCACGAAAGGGCACGGCGTACTCGAGTGCGTAGGCGATGTCGTTCCGGCGCGGCCCCGGCGCAGCGAGGTCCCAGTCGAGGATCCCGACCGGTGCGTCCCCGTCGTAGACGAGGTTCCATGGGCCGAAGTCGTTGTGGCACACCACCTCGTATGGGTCAGCGGACCGGACTGCCCACTCGAGGTCAGGACTCGGCCGGAAGTCCCCGACCGCTTCGTGATATTCCCGGAGCAAGGTCGCAAACCGTCGAAGTCCCTGCTCGCTGTGGATCCGGTACCAACCGCTCGCCCCCGACTCCCCTTCGATGTAGGAGACCACTTCGCGTCCCTGCGAGTCGATGCCGCCCGGTCGCGGCGCATACGGAAACCCCACATCTCGGAGATGCCTCAGGAGCGTTTGGACCGCGGGGGTCCACCAGCCCGCCGGCCGACGCACTGTGTCACCCACCCGCACGATCCGACGGTGCTCGTTGGTCTGGAGATCGTCTTCGGCGTTCGATCCCACCGGTCATGTATAACCGGCATCACGCCCTGCCGATGAGAAGCAGTCGAATCGATCAGCGACCAAACAGAGAGGCCTACTGGTCGTCGTGGTCGGCGATCCGTTGGACCGATTCGGTGTTCAGGTCGACGAGCCAGGCGTCGGGCATCCGCAGCTGACCCCAGAAGCTTGCTGCGTCGAGATCAGGGAGCTGTCGACCGAGCCAGGCCGACATGACTGTCCCGTGCGAGACCACGATGCAGGTGTCGTCGAAATCTGGAACCGCGAAACCGAATCTCGCGACAGCGCCATCCAACGGCTCCCATCCGGCGATTGGCACACCGGTCAGGTAGTGCCGCACGGCTACGTCGAACGATTGCTCGACGTCGTACCAGGGGCGCTCGACCTCACGCAGGCGCTCATCGTGTTGCACGTCGCCGACGCCGAGGGCCTCGGCGGTCTCGATGGCCTTTCGCTCCGTGCTGCAGACCACGGTTACTGCTCCGTCCGCCACGACGTCGTGCAGGACGAGCCCGAGCCGTCGAGCGTCGTCGATGCCGTCATCGGCAAGAGCCCATCTTCCTGGTTGCTGATCGGCCATGTCAGGACGAGCGTGTCGAAGGAAGATGAGCGAGCCGGACACGGACCCGAGGCTATTTCGCCAGGTGGTCGCCGAGCGCACCATTCACACCAGAGGCCAAGACGCGACGTACTTCGTGCGGCGAATCACGAACCGATGACGCCGACCCCACTTCCCTCCAGCGGACCCGTGCATTGGCGGCGCCACCGACTTCCGCATGAGGATCAGCGATTCAGGGCGAGCTCGTGCGTGCCGATGGTGTGTCCATGCGCAACGTTGAGATTGGTTGTTCGGAAGCGCGGCGGGAGTGGGCTGCCAGTGCCCAGACACCAGTCGCATCACCGCGCACCGAGAGCGGGTCCACGCGGTGAGTGATCAGCTGCAGGGGGCCGGATGGTGGCAGGCAACGGACGGCAAGTGGTCTCCCCAAGAGCAGGCGTCGCAGGGAAAGTGGTCTCCCCCCGAGCAGGCGGCGCAGACTCAGGTCCCGGACGCTCCACGAGGCGCACCACCCGAGGACGAGTCGGTGGTCACGGATCAGCGCCGGGCGTCGGCCGTCGACGCAGCAGGAGCAACGCTCGTCGTTGTCGGAATCGTGGGTGTCGTCGCATGGGTATGGGGGCTCGTGCGCACACAGTTCGTCGTGGCCCAGTTCGGCTCGCTCGGTGCTCGGCTCGACATGCTCGCCCAGCAGATACCCGTCCTACTGCTCGCTGGCGCGGTGGCCGGCCTCGGTATCGGGCTCCGCGCCCTGGCTGGGACGCAGCCGGGTTCCCCTGCTCGGCCAGTGTTCGGCCGCCCGGTCGGTCCGATGCTGCTCGCCGGAGCCGCCGCGCTCGTGGTGTTCGTCGGAAGCGCTGCGATCTTCGGCGACCACGATGACGGCATCTCCGATCTCGGTGCGCAGTTCGACGACCCGCCGAGCGTCGACGACGTGGTGGTCATCGGGGCGCCGACGTTGACCACCCCCGACGGGCCGCCGGAGTCGGCGTACACACTCGAGGTGCACAGCGACGGTTGCGGGGTGTTCCGGAGCGGGGCGATCGGCGACGATCTGACCTGGGTGATCAAGGACGAGGACGGGTTCCAGGTGCTCGGTCGCAACGCTGCGGGCGAGACCCAGTACCGGTATTTCCGGCCGGGCACCTACACCGTCGCGCTCGAGTCGTGGGATGTCGGCTACTACGTCACAGTCAGCAACGAGGTCACGATCACCTGCTGATCGCCGACGCGACCGCAGCAATGTCGACGGCTGACATCACCGTGGTGGCTGACCGCCGGCGGCTCCGAGCCAACCCCGACGTGCGACGCCCCGGATCCATGACCATTCTGTGATTCGATGGTCTGGTGACCGATGACGATCCCGACGCAATCTGGCGTTCGGACGACGTGCCCGTGCCGCCGATGCCGGCAGACGCCGACTCATCCGCAGGCCCGCGCCCTGCTGCACAGGGAATCATCTTCGACACGTTGACCAAGGAGGAGGAACCTCCACCTCGACGACCTGGCTCGGTGCGGGTGATCGTCGGCGTAGCGATTGCGGCAGTTGTGGGCGTTGCTGCGGTGGTGGGGGTCGTCGTGAACGGGTCCGATGAGTCGGTGGCTCCTGCGGCGACGGAACCGAGCACGGTGCCGCTCGACGAAGTCCTCGATGAGCTCGTGGACAGCACAGCGGCACCGACGACAACGACAGCGACGGAGGCCGTCGTTGCGTCGGTGCCGGAACAGATCGAACTCCCGGCGGCCGTTGCTGACATCGGGGCACCGACCGAGGTGCTGGCCTTGTCGCCGAGCGGACTCCTCCACACGTTGTCGCTCCCGTCGGGCCGCGTTCGGACCACTGATCTCAGCAGCGTGTTTGACGCCCCGGTCTTCGATGGCTACGGGGCCCTGGTCGTCGCACCCGATTCCGCAGCAGTCGGTATCGGTGGTTCTCGGATGCTCGTCGTGTCTCGATCCGGAGAGGCCATCGACGTCGATCTCGAGGTTGGCGCCGACGGT
This sequence comes from Ilumatobacteraceae bacterium, assembly GCA_041745835.1. GTDB lineage: Bacteria > Actinomycetota > Acidimicrobiia > Acidimicrobiales > Ilumatobacteraceae > Sva-07. The sequence continues at coordinate 3,467 of JBGTIA010000565.1, forward strand.
GGCGGTTCCAATGTGGAGGGCTGGATTCGTGGCGAGGACGGGTCGACGCGGTTCGTCGTCGCCTCCTATCCGTCGCAGGGTGGCAACGTCGAGTTCTTCGCCGTCGCTGCGGACGGTGCGACGAACGAGCTGCCGCAGGGTCTCGTTCCCTACGGATTCGGACGTACATCGACATTGCAGGGCGACCTGATCGTCAACGATGCCGGCGGCGCCTACCGGGTCGCAGCCAACGGCACGTCGCAACGAATCGAGGACGGCGTCGTGTATGCCCATGACGGCCGACACCGGCTGGTTCGAGAGTGCAACGAGGCCCAACAGTGTTCCACGGTGATCGTCACCGAGGCTGATGGCACGAGGCGAGTGATCGACCCCGCTGCGCTTCCCGATGACTTCGGTGATCTCACCTTCGGCATCGTCCTGTCCCCCGACGGCTCGGCTGCGTCGGTGTTGCGCCATGGGCCACAGCAGCAGCAGCGCGTGATCATCGACTTCGTCACCGGAGAGGTGGCATCGGTCCCCTCGGAGACCTGGTTGGTGGGCTCCCAGTGGGCTGCGGACAGCTCCGGACTGTTCGACGTGATGCTGGGCGAACTGCAGTTCCTCGACCGCACGACGGGCGAAGCCGTCGCGTTCGCCGAGGAACTCGGACCGCTCGTCTCCGTCAGCGTTCGGCACCCCGACGCCGAGCTGCTCGCGGAGCCGCTCCTCGTCTCGACTGCTCTGACATCACAGCAACAGATCGCTCCAACGGGGCTCGTGCTGTCCGCCGCCGTGCGCACCGGCGGGATCGGTTTGCTGTCGGTCGACTCCCTCGAACTGACCACGTGGCAGACTCCCCTGCTCGGTCGGGGCACAGCGGTGTTGGCGCCAGTTGGTGACGCGGTGCTCGCGCTGCCCGCCGAGGATGTTCCGGCGTTCCTGACCACGCCGGAGAGCGACACGACACTCGGCGAGAACTTCGCTGCGGGCGCGCCAATGCTGGTCGGTCCGTCCGACGACACGATCTGGGTTCCCGACGACGCCGCACCGCCGACTGACGTGCGCTACCGGTTGCTGCGACTCGACGGCACGGTGGCCGAGGACCTCGGCAACGCAGTCGTCGACCTTCCGGACGCCACCCTGCTCGGCAGTGACGGTCGCGGGGCGCTGGTCGTCGAGCGACGGGGTGACGTGTTCGTCGTGGGTGTCGACGGAGCCGTCCGACTGACTTCGGGGGAATTGATTGCGATCGGTGCGACAACGGCCTACGTGCGCGAGTGCGAGTCGGTCGTCGACTGCGCCGTGACGCGGATCGACCGGACCTCGGATGCCCGAACGCTCGTCTCGACCAGGACCGCGGTTCTCGACTCCCTGGGCGCCGTGGACGCCTACCGCGGTGCGGCGCTCGGCACGACGGTGTCGCCCGACGGCAATGTTGTCGTCTCGCGCGCTGCGGTACTGAGCGGCGGGCTCGACCCGATGATGCAGACTGCGCTGCTCGACACCCAGACCGGCGACGTGACGTTCGTCGACGGGCACACCGATGACCAACCGGTCGTGTGGAACGCCGACTCGACCTTTGCTGCACTCCTCGTCGGACCGCTCGTCGAGGTCTACGACCGTGCCGGCGACCGGACCATCGCGCTGGACGGCGCCCGCATTCGCGCCATCGGCCCCGCTCCGCGAGCCCAGACACCCGATCGATGATCAGCCTGGGTGTGGAACGAGTCGAGCGATCGCTCACCAGGTGTCGACCCTGAGCGATGCGTCAACGACTGGATTCATGGGGTCGGCAACCAGGGTCGGGTCCAGCGAGGCGAGCGGAACGGTCGCCAGGTCTCGGGTTTCTGTGCGAGGCGGTCCGCGACGACCACGGCGACAGCCGGGTTGTGCCCGAGCCCGAGGTGACTGCCGCGAACCTCGACACTCTCGCGTAGCTCGCCCGTCGGCAACAGCGATGTGCGCCAAGCAACGATCGCATCGCTTCGGCTGTACACCGAGGTGGTCGGGATGGCCGGTGGTGGGTGACGCCGGCCGAGCAGGGGACTCCCGAGTGTGACGACCGAGCGCACAGCGTCCGGTCGACGTCTGGCCAGCTCGATGGCGTGCACGCCGCCGAGGCTCCATCCGACCAGGCTGACCGGGCCGTGCTCGTGGCTGGCGGCAACTAGCTCATCGAGACCGTCCGTCACATGGCGACCGAAGCCGCGGTTGGTGCCGAGGCCCCAGCCGGAGCTGCGGTAACCGAGGCGACCGATGAACCACCGAAGTGGTGCTGTCGAGGCATCGTTGCCGCCGAGTCCTGGCAGCACCAGCACGGCGTGGCCGTCGCCACGGCGCGACATGGCCAGCAGCGGACCTGCAGTCATTGCGAACGAGACGAACTCTGATCCTGCTCGAGCTTCCCGAACCGCCACGGTCTGCCACCCAGGGCGCTCCACCATGCCCCACGGTTCCCACACGTTCCGCCGCAACACCTCGCTGTGCGGCCGACGTCCAGCAGGGTCGCTTCTCGACGGAATCACACCTCGGGTTTGACGTTTCTGGCCAGCGGGGATCTCAAAGCGAACCGCGGCGTGCTCGCTCGTTGGGCATCCGCATCGAACACGTCTACGCCGAGATTCGACGAGGACGAACGACGACAGGAGGTATCCAGATGAGCGATTTCCGAGACCCAGCACGACCAGGTACTGGCGAGGTCAGACCTGACCAGCTACGGGATGGGCGTTCACATGGTGATGATCAGTTCGAACACGAGCGGATCGGCATTCACAACGAAGCGGAAACGGTTCGCCGAGACCGGATCCGGTGGGGTCCGATTTGGGCCGGCATCGTCACGGCGGTCGGGTCCTACCTCTTCTTGCAGTTGGCCCTTGTCGCCTTCGGCATTGTCGAACTCGGTGACTCCACCGGCGACGGCGCAATCGCGTCGGGTATCGCAGCACTCATTGCCTTCTTCGTTGGTGGAGTGACCACCGGAGCGACGGCGATGTGGCAAGGGGCCGACGATGGGGTTCTGCACGGCATCGTGATGTGGTTCGCAGCGTTGGTGTCGATCATCGTGTTCTCCGCGGTCGGCAGTGGGCTGGCGCTCGGATCATTCGACACCACTGACGTGTTCGATGAGTTCTCGTTCGACGAGGTCGACGTCGACCAGGCCAACGAGAACGCGCAGGATGCTGCGGGCAAGGCGCTCTTGGCGCTTTCGCTCGGGTTGGCAGCGGCGGCGGCAGGTGGCGCACTGGGAGCCAAGATGTGGCCCAAGGACGACGCGTTCGTCGACGTGGTGCACCGCAAGAATGCGCAGTGACGCAGCAGCACTGAAGCTACGCAGGTTTCCTGAAATCTCGTAGCGGGCGTCGTCGCCGGGTTGTCGCTCGCCGATGTCTGGACGGACCGCACGGATCGTCGTGCGGTCCGTCCGCCCGGCGCACAGACGAGCGGATCCCCGGCCCGAGCGGCTGCCGAAGGTCCGAAGCGGGTACCGCACCGTATGACATCACGTTCCGCGTTCAGGCCAGTCGGTGCAGCGACTCCGTTGGTTGCAACAACCTTCGGAATCGCAGCCGCAGGTTGTTTTCTGCGACGTTTGCGATCCGGGGCGCACGCACCTTCCATCCGATGGTTGCGGCGTTCGAGGCAACTCTGAACGCCCATGGTTCGGCGCGCACCAGGACGTGCTGCTCGTCACCTCGGGCGAGCGACCGATCGTCCGACACCTCTTCGTCCCACAACCAGCTTCGCCGGCATTCGGTTCTCCTCGGTGTTGCCGTATCGGCTGGGCGACCGCATCATGCTCTTCGGCGCACGCATCGACGCCCTCGACGGTCCTCGACTGCTCCTGAACGACATCGAACGACACGACACGACACGAGGCACCCAGTGCGGTTCACGATCGACATCGCGACGCCGCATGGGGCGTGCGAGCCGGCCGCTCGGCTCGACATCGGCGGGCAACTCCCTGGCCAGAAGGCCGATGCTCTCCGGTTCAACCCCGCCAAAACCGGCCGAGGCATCATGCCGATCGGGGTGCTTCAGGCCGTGCGTCGGCTGTCGTACGCCGCGAGTCAGGCAGGTCGCTCAGCGATCAGGGATCCATCGGACTTGGCGAACGTGGTCGTCAGGATTCGATGGTCGGACATCAGTCGAAGAGGATGACGCTGCGAGCCAGGTTGCCCGTCTTCATGTCGTCGAAGCCGTCGTTGATCTCCTCCAGGGTGATCGTCTTCGACACCATCTCGTCGAGCTGCAGTCGTCCGTCGAGGTACATGTCGACGAAGCGGGGCATGTCGGTGCGGAACTGATTCGAGCCCATGTTCGACCCGGTGAGTGTCTTCTCGGAGAGCAGCTCCGGGCCGTGGATCTCGATCTTCGTGCCGACCGGGATCATGCCGATCACGGTGGCCTGTCCCCCATTGCGGAGCATCTCATAGGCCTGCTCGGCAGTCTGCTTGAGTCCGACCGCTTCGAACGAGTGGTGGACGCCACCGCCTGTCAGGTCCTTCACGGCCGCAACCGGATCGTCGTTCGACGCATTGATCACGTGCGTCGCGCCCATCTGCTGGGCCAGTTCGAGCTTCGACTCGGCCATGTCGATGGCGATGATCTTGTTCGCTCCCGCGATTCGCGCGCCCTGTACCGCCGACAATCCGATACCTCCGCATCCGATGACGGCCACGGTCTCACCGGGCGACACCCGCGCCGTGCGGAACACCGCCCCGAGCCCTGTCGTGACACCGCAACCGATCAACGCCGCCTTGTCCAGCGGCATGTCGCGGTCGATCTTCACGAGCGCCTGTTCGTGGATGAGCATCTGCTCGGCGAAGGACGACAGGTGCAGGTACTGATTCACGATCTCGCCGCCCGATCGACTCAAACGAGGCGGTTCGCCGAGCTGGCGCACCAGTTCGGTGCCTTTGTTCTCGCACAACGACAGGTGGCCGTCAGTGCACTGCGAGCAGTGCCCGCAGAAGGCCGAGAGGCACGTGATCACGTGGTCGCCCGGCTGCACGTAGTGCACCATCGACCCGACCGCTTCGACCACACCCGCAGACTCGTGTCCCAGCACGGCGGGACACGGAAACGTGTACTTACCCTCCATGAAGTGCAGGTCGCTGTGACAGAGGCCCGCCGCCGCCGTACGGATGAGCACTTCCCTCGGGCCGGGCTCGCCGATCTCGACCTCCTCGATGTCGAGACGACCCGGAATCGAGTTGAGCACTGCAGCCTTCATGACCCATCCCCCCACTGTTGCTTCGGAGATCCGACCGTAGCCGGTGGACCTGTTCTCTCGGCCTGCGGAGCGTACGTTCTAGGGCCCCGGAACTCTGGGACACCCCCTCGTCATGATGGGATGCATGAACACTTCAGCCCCCACCACCGACCTCCCGGTCGAACAGCTGACCCTGCTCCCGGTGACGACGACTCCGGCTCGCTTCCTCCTCAGCAAGGAGACACGCGAGCGAGGGTTGCGTCACGTCGCCGAGATCCGCCAGATGCTCGCCGCTCGCACCTCCACCGACCTCGCCGCAGGGGTCACGCACCACCACGACCGCGCTGCGTGAGCGACTCGACGTTCAGCCCGCCGACGGCGAGAGGTCGGTGACTGCCTGCCAGTAGTCGAGTTCGGGATCGAGCGGGAGGATGGCCAGCGAACTGGTCGTCACGCCGTTGTCGAAATAGGCCTGGATCTTCGCTCGGCAGTCCGCTGGCGAGCCGTGCACGATCAGGTCGTCGACCACCTGATCGGGAATGGCGGCGAGCGCCGCCTTGCGGTCACCTGCCTTCCACGCGTCCCACATTCCGTGGAGTTGGTCACCGCGGCCGAGCCAGTCGTGGAACGCGGCGTACACGGGCACATTGAGGTAGGCGGCAACTGCGAACTTCGCTGCGGCCCGGACCACGTCGGTGTTCTCGCTCGGGCAGCAGAAGATCCGAGCGACGATCTCGCGCTCCTCCCCGCCCGCGGCGCCGGTGACGACCGGCACCACCTGGGAGACGTCCTCCGGCGACAGCCAGTTGATGATCACCCCGTCGGCCTCGCGACCGGCCAGGCGCAGCATGCCCTCGCGAAGTGCGGCGACGAGAATTGGCGGCGTCTGTTCGGGGCGCACCCCGAGCTTGAAGCCGTTGACCTCGAAGGTGTCGTAGGTGTGCTTGATCTTCTCGCCGCCCAGGGCGTCCTTGAGGAACCGAACGACATCGCGCACCTTTTTGTACGGCTCGTCGAAGGGGACCCCGTTCCAGCGTTCGACGATCACGTTGCTCGACGACCCGATGCCGATCGCGAACCGGCCGGGCGCGGCATCAGCCATTGATGCGACGCTCTGGGCCATGCAGGCCGGCGCCCGCGTGTAGGCGGGGACGATGGCGGTGCCGAGGCGAA
>JBGTIA010000566.1:0-6388 GCA_041745835.1 Ilumatobacteraceae bacterium
GATGTGGCCCAGTTCGGCGGCTGGCAGGTGGTGGAAGGCAGCGACCACACGACAGCGGGGCACGGCTGCTTGGACGTGCGCAGCGACACTGCCTCGGGGAGGCACGAGCGGCTGGAACTCCTTGTTCACGCGCACGAGCGCATTGGCCATCGAGATGACGATCTTGCCTGCGAGCGCCTCCTGGTTGTCCTGCGCCGTGCTCGCAGCCGAATCCCATGGCGTGGCGATCACGACCATGTCACAGTCGGCGGCTGCGGCGTTGTCGCCCGCTTCGAGCAGTCCGGTGAGTTGGGGCCACTTGCCGATCAACTCGTCGACGGTCTCCATCGCCCGATATTTCGAGCGCGACCCGATGACGACCTGGTAGCCGATGCTCGCGAGCCGGGCAGCGAGACCACTGCCTGCTGGTCCGGTTCCGCCGAAGATGCCGATGCGCATGGCGACAGCGTGGCACACGCGCCTCCCGAATCACCAAGGGTGTCGAAGGGTCGTCGAGGCGGGTGTCGAAGGGTTCTCGACGGGCGTGTCGACGGTGCGGGCGCACACCGGCCTCGGCGATCATCTACGGTCCGTGAGATGGGTCTGCTCGACGGCAAGAAGATCGTGATCACCGGCGTCCTCACCGATGCATCGCTGGCCTTCGGGGTGGCCAGGTTGGCACGTCAGGAGGGCGCCGACATCGTGCTGACGGGCGCCGGACGGGCGCTCAAGCTGACCCAGCGAACGGCCCGCAAGCTGGGCGACGACATCGATGTGTACGAACTCGACGTGACCGTTCCCGATCACGGTGTTGCAGTCCGCGAGGCACTCGCCGAGAAGTGGGGGCACGTCGACGGGGTGGTGCACTCGATCGGCTTCGCTCCGGAGGCGTGCCTCGGCGACGATTTCCTCGCCGCGCAGTGGGAGGACGTTGCGATCGCAGTGCACATCTCCGCCTACTCGCTCAAGGCGTTGGCCGACGCCTTCCTGCCGCTGATGAGCGAGGGTGGTTCGTTCGTCGGATTCGACTTCGACAACCGCCAGGCGTGGCCGGCGTACAACTGGATGGGCGTGGCGAAGTCTGCCCTCCAGAGCGTGTCGCGGTACCTCGCGAAGGAGGTCGGGCCGCGCGGCATTCGCTCGAATCTCGTCGCCGCCGGTCCGATCAAGACGATGGCCGCCAAGTCGATCCCCGGCTTCGCCGTGTTCGAGGATGCCTGGGACGGACGGGCGCCGCTCGGCTGGGACGTCAACGACTCCGAGCCGGTCGCGCGTGCCGCGATCGCGCTGCTGTCGGACTGGTTCCCCGCCACCACCGGCGAGATCATCCACGTCGACGGCGGCTACCACGCCATGGGCGCCTGAAGCCCCACCCACCCCGTCACAGACCGTTCTCGTGAACTCGTGTCGGACCTATTCCGACACGAGTTCACGAGAACGCGGCGGTACGGTCGATCGGGTGAATCGACTCGCCGACGAGACCTCGCCGTACCTGCGGCAACACCGGGACAATCCGGTCGACTGGTACCCGTGGGGACCTGAAGCGTTCGCGGCGGCGCGCGAGCGAAACGTGCCGATCCTGCTGTCGGTCGGGTACTCGGCCTGCCACTGGTGTCACGTGATGGCCCACGAGTGCTTCGAGGACGCCGAGGTCGCAGCGAAGATGAACGAGCTGTTCGTGAACGTCAAGGTCGACCGCGAGGAACGCCCCGACGTCGACGCGCTGTACATGGACGCCGTGCAGGCACTCACGGGCCGAGGTGGCTGGCCGATGACGGTGTTCATGACGCCCGACCGTGAGCCGTTCTACGGAGGCACCTACTTCCCGAAGCCGGCATTCATGCAACTCATGGACGCGATCGACGACGTGTTCCGGAACAAGCCGGAGGACGTCCGCCAGAACGTCACCACGCTCGTCAAGACGCTGTCGACGAGTGAGCAGCTCCGGCCGAAGAACGACGTACCGGGCGTCGACGTGCTCAACACCGGGCTGCAGCAGCTCGCCAAGGCATTCGACACCGAGTGGGGTGGCTTCGGCCAGGCGCCCAAGTTCCCGACCACGTCGCACCTCGAACTGATGCTTCGTGCGTACATGACCACCGCCGGCGACGGACCCAAGCGCATCCTCGAGACGACGCTCGACGCCATGTGCTCCGGGGGCATGTACGACCACATCGGCGGCGGCTTCGCCCGGTACTCCACCGACCGCGAGTGGCTCGTGCCGCACTTCGAGAAGATGCTCTACGACCAGGCACTGCTCGTCGGGATCTATGTGAAGGGTCTGATCGTGCTGGGCCGGCGCGACTGGCGCCTCGTGATCGAGGAGACGATCACCTACGTCCTCACCGACCTGCGCCATCCGGACGGCGGTTTCTACTCTGCCGAGGACGCGGACTCGGTCGATCCCGAGGGCAACACGGCCGAAGGCTGGTTCACGACCTGGACGCCTGCGGAGGTTCGAGCGGCGCTCGCCGATCTCGATTCCCCCGTCGATCCGCAGGTCGTCGACACGCTGATCGACTGGTACGGCATCACCGACGACGGCAACTTCGAGGGCCGGTCCATTCCCAACCGCATCGCTGCCCGCGGGACGCTGATGCGAACGCCCGAACTCGAGGCCGCTCTCGCCGCACTCCGCGCCGCTCGGTCACGGCGTCGTCGGCCCGGCCTCGACGACAAGGTGCTCACCGAATGGAACGCTCTGTTCCTGTCGTCGCTGGCCCAGGCTGCGGCCGTCTTCGGACGGCGCGACTGGCTCGATGCGGCGATCGCCAACGGCGAATTCCTGCTCCGTGAGCTGCGCGCCGACACCGGCCGTTGGTTTCGCAGCTGGCAGGCCGACGGGACGCCACCAGCGAGACACATGGCCCTCGCCGCCGACCACGCGGCGCTCGTCGATGCGTTCACCCGTCTCGCCGAGGCCAGCGGCGAGGCACGCTGGATCACCGAGGCGGTACGGACTGCCGACACGATGCTCGACTGGTTCTTCGATCCCGAACAGGGCGGCCTCTTCACCACCGCCGAGGACGCCGAAGCACTGGTGGTCCGCCAGAAGGATCTCGTCGACGGTGCAACGCCATCGGCGAACTCGACGGCAGCGATCGCACTGTTCCGCTTGGCAGCGCTGACGGGTGAGCAGCGCTACGCCAACCAGGCCGACCGGATCCTGCAACTCCTCGCGGCTGCGGTCGACAAGGCCCCCGGTCAGTACTCGAACGCCATGGTGGCGACCGACCTCCGCCGGCGCGGGCTCACCGAGGTGGTCATCGTCGGCGACCGGCCCGATCTCGTGCGACTCGCACAATCGGTGTGGCGCCCCGACACGGTGCTCGCCTGGGGCGAACCGTACGACTCGCCGCTGTGGGAGGACCGCGACGACGGGTTCGGCTACGTGTGCCGGAACTACGCCTGCGAATTGCCGCAGGACACCCTGCAGGGATTCGCCGAAGCGCTGACGGGGCGCAAGGTGACCATCACCGCCAACACGATCGTGACCGAACCGATCGGCGGCGCTACCAACGACCCCGATGGATGATCTGACGCGCAGGACGTCGACCTCGACCGGCGCTACGGCCCGGACCTGACGCTGCGTCGTCGGACGCCGGCGCCGGATATCCGAGCGCGATCGCGCCGAGGAGTTCCGGACCGGCAGGGATGCCGAGTCGGTGCCGCAACTCACGCTCACCGCGGAACACCCCGAAGAAGAGGGCTCCGAGTCCGATGTCCTCGGCGGCGAGCAACAGCGTCATCACCGCCATCGACGTGTCGATCGTCCAGTACGGCGCCGGCCACGCCGACACGCCACCCCCGAGTCCGGTCTGGGCCTTGTCGGGCTCGGCGTATCGCTCGACGTACGCCTTCGAGTCCGCGAGCGGGAGCGCGATGACAGGAGCGGTGAGCAGGCGCTGCCATCGGAAGGAGTCACGCTTGACCGCCGGCAGCGTGGCGTCCCAGAACTGCTCGGTCTGGGCCCCCTCCAGCACGACGAGATGCCATCCCTGGGTCTTGCCGGCGCTCGGCGCCCTCGACGCCAGATCGACCAGACCGTCGAGCACACCAGCTTCGAGCGGGCGCTCGTCGAACGCACGAGTCATCCGACGAGAACGGACGACCTCGGCGAACTCGGTCATGTCATCGCCGTCGGCGCGGGCGTCAGCGCTTCCCGAGCTTGAGGAGGTCTTCTGCCATCGTCCAGCCGTAGACGACCATGGCACCGCCCTTTGACGCGGGGACGGCATCGAACATCTTCACGACCTCGGCGTCGAGCTTGTCGGGCTTCGACGATTCGTGGTCGAGGTAACCGTCGGCACTTCCGGTGGCGGCGATGAACGAGTTCGCGTCGTACTTGGCGTCGACACCGAACCGCTTGGCGAGGCGCCGACCCCAGGCTCGCTCCTCGCCGACCGCATTGGATCCGGGCGACGGGGTGACCTCACGCAGGTCCTTGAAGGCCTCGAGCCCGTCGGCGTTGACAAACCGGCAACCGACGACGACGTCCTCGTCGGGGAATGCCATCAGGGCCCGGTGATAGGCCTCGCCGATCAGACCGCGCAGCACCTGGTCTCGCTTCGACGAACGCTTGACCGACATCAGGCCGATCAGGACGCAGGGTGTGCCGCCGATGCGCTCGAGAGTGGAGAAGGTGAATCCGTGCAGCGCGCCGCCGAAACGGGCGGTGGTGATCAGGACCCAGTCCTCTTTCGCCTTGGAGAGCTGCCCGGCGCTCCACGCATCCTCCATCGACGCCAGTTCGTCGAGGTCGGAGTCGGTGAGGGCCGCAGCGTCGTTGGTCGAAACGTCCAGTGCCATTCGCCCCATTCTACAGCAGCACCGCCTCATGCCCGAAGGCCATGCGAAGTTCCCCCACCGAGCGGTCGAGATCGACCCGGAACTCGTCGGCGAGCTTGAGCACCTTGCCCTGACCGATGTCGACCATCACCACCGAATCACCCGGGTGCTCGCGCAGGATCCGCTTCAGACGCTGGATCTTCAGTTCGTCGAGCGCGGCCGAGGGCAGCCGGAGCCGAAGTGGGGCGGCCGGGCCGTCGCTCAGACCCGACAGGACGGTGACGGTCTGGCCGATGAGTCCGTAGCGCGACTCGTCGCGTCGGTCGAGTCGGCCCTTGACCGACACGATCAGATCGTCCTCGAGCTTGTGTCCCTGTTCGGCGAGGGTCCGCGGGAAGATCGTGACCTCGATCGAGGCGTCGAGGTCCTCCAGCAGGAAGACCGCCATCTGGTCACCCTTCTTGGTGAACTTGCGGGCGAGATTGGTGATGACGCCGCCCACGACGACGTTGGCGCCGTCCTCCATCGTCTGCAGGTCGAGCACCGACTGCTCGACCTTGCGGCGCAGCGCCGCCTCGACGCCGAACAGTGGGTGGTCCGACACGTACAGCCCGAGCATCTCCTTCTCGTACCGGAGCTGTTCGGTCTTGTCGAATGCGAGTTCGGGAATTCGCGTCCGCTCGTCGAAACCGTCTCCCGAGCCAGCGCCTTCGGCTGTGACGCCCGCGTCTGTCGCACCATCGCCCCAGTCGCCGAACAGGCTCATGACACCCTTCTCGCGCTCGCGCCTTCGCTTGACCGTGGTGTCGATGATGTGCTCGAACACCGTGAGCAGCCCCCTGCGGGTGTGGCCCAGATTGTCGAAGGCGCCGCCCTTGATCAGCGACTCGATCGTCCGCTTGTTCAGCACCGGTTCGGGCACCCGTTCGACGAAGTCGTGGAAACTCGTGAACTGACCGTTCTCCTCCCGTTCGGCGATCAACAGCTCGACGAGCGCCTCGCCGACGTTGCGGACCGCGGAGAGCCCGAAGGTGATCGCGCCGGGGCTGCCGACCGACAACGTGATCCCTGGCGGCAGTTCGTCAGGTGACAGCGCGCCGAAGTTCGCCATCGACCGGTTGACGTCGGGCGGCAGCACCTTGATGCCCATCGACCGGCAGTCGCTCAGGTAGGTGGCTGCCTTGTCGAGGTTGTTCTTGACGCTCGTGAGCAGGCAGGCGATGTACTCGACCGGATAGTGCGCCTTGAGGTAGGCGGTCTGGTAGGTGACGAGGCCGTAACCGAACGTGTGGCTCTTGTTGAACGCATAGTCGGCGAACTTCTCGATGATGTCGAAGAGTTCCTTGCCGAGGGCCGGCTCGTAGCCCGTCTGCACCACGCCGGCCTCGAAGCCCTCACGCGCCTCGGCCATGACCTCTCGGACCTTCTTGCCCATGGCCTTGCGAAGGTTGTCCGCCTCGGCCAGGGAGTAGCCGGCGAACTTCTGCGCGACGCGCATCACGCTCTCCTGATAGATCATCAGGCCGTAGGTGTCGCCCAGCACCTCCTCCGCATCGTCGTGGAAATACTCGACCGGCTTGCGGTTGTTCTTGCGATCGGCGTAGTCGTAGTGCATGTTGAC
>JBGTIA010000567.1:0-1520 GCA_041745835.1 Ilumatobacteraceae bacterium
CCGATCTTCGACGGCGTGACCGCGCTGCTCGCTATGCATGCGTCGTGCGCGAGCGGCGTCACCGTGGTCGGCATCGACAACGGCTTCGGCGCCGCGTGCGCGATCGCCCGGATGTTCACCTGGCCGAACCGATGAGCGAGAACTCCGAGCATCGCATCGTCTGGTTCAACTGTCAGGCCGGCGTCGCCGGCGACATGACGATGGCCGCGCTCGTCGATGCGGGCGCTGACCCCGACATCGTGGCGTCGATCATCGGCGGCCTCGGCGTCGACGGCTACGCGCTGATGTTCGAGCGAGTACAGCGGTGCGGCGTGCGCGCCACCTGGACCAACGTCGTCGTGCACCAACACGAGGACGTCGAGCACCAGCAGCACGGTCATCGCCCGTTGCGCGACATCCTGGCGCTGATCGACGCGGCCGAGCTCCCCGACCGCGTGCGCAAGCGTGCTCGTGCGGTGTTCGTGCGGCTGGGAGACGTCGAGGGGGCCATCCATGGCATCGACGCCGCTGACGTCGAACTCCACGAGGTCGGCGCACTCGACTCGATCGTCGACGTGGTCGGCGTGTGTGCCGCGTTGGAGGCGCTCGACATCGGCGAGATCTGGGTCAGCCCGATCGCCGTCGGACACGGTTCGGTTCGCAGTGCCCACGGCGTGATCCCCAACCCCGCCCCCGCGACCGTGGCACTGCTCACCGAGGCGGCCGTCCCGACGGTGGGGCTCGAAACAACGCTCGAGGTGTCGACACCGACCGGTGTCGCACTGATGACAACCCTGGCTTCGGGTTTCGGACCGATGCCGGCGATGACGGTCGAGTCGGTGGGATACGGCGCCGGCACCGCCGACACACCCGAACGCGCCAACGTCGTCCAAGCGGTCCTCGGCCAGCGGACGCGTACACCGGCCGACGACGGCACGCCGGTGGCGCTTCTCGAAGCAAACGTCGACGACGTCACCGGCGAAGTCCTCGCTCACACGCTCTCGATCCTGCTCGCCGCCGGCGCCCACGACGCATGGATCACGCCAATCGTGATGAAGAAAGGCCGACCGGCGCACACCGTAAGCCTGCTCTGTGATCCATCGGCAGTCGCCGAGATGCGAGAGACCCTCCTACGCGAGACGGGCACCCTCGGCGTGCGGAGTTCATCGATGCGGCGATGGCCCCAGCAACGCGAAGAGGTGTCCATCGAGATCGACGGACACCTCATTCGGGCGAAGCTGGCCGAGCACCGGGTGAAGATCGAGTTCGACGATGCGGCAGCCGCCGCGATGTCACTCGGTGTTCCGGTGCGCGTGATCCTCGAACGGGCGACGCGCCTCGTCGACGAGGCCAGAACGAGCGGGGCCTGACAGCGCGTCAGGCCCCGCAGTCATTCAGCTGAAGCGACGGCTGAAGGACACGAAGCCCGAGCCGACGAGCATGAGGGCCATCGCGATGAACGCGAGCACCCACGACGACGTTCCTGTTGTCGGGAGCGCCTGCGCTGGAGCAGCCTGCGCCGGGACTGGCCCTGCGGATCC
>JBGTIA010000568.1:0-2059 GCA_041745835.1 Ilumatobacteraceae bacterium
CGGCGGCACTCGAGCTGGCCGCCCGCGAAGCGGCACGTCTGGTCGCCACGGCAACGTGAGTCGACTGCCGGGCGTCCGGGCACTCGGGATCGATCTCGGTTCCAAACGCATCGGCATCGCCGTGAGCGACACCTCGGGCACGGTGGCATCTGCGCTCACGACCGTGCACCGCTCGTCGTCTCGTCGTCATGATCACGCAGCGATCGCCAAGCTGGTTCGCGACGAGGAGGCCGAGCTGGTCGTGGTCGGTCTGCCGCTGTCGCTCGATGGCACATCGGGCCCCGCAGCGCGGTCTGCCGAGACGGAGGCCAAGCAGCTGGCTAGCGTTGTAGGGGTGCCGGTGACCATGTACGACGAGCGATTCACGACGGTGACCGCCGAGCGCGGCATGCTCGAAGCCGGACTCGACGCCCGTCAGCGACGCAAGGTGGTCGACAAGGTCGCCGCCGCCGTGATGCTGCAGGCGTGGCTCGATCACCGCAACGAGGCTCACCGCACCGGAGCCAACGGATGAACCAGCTCGACCCGCTGCTGCCCGAGGCGCAGATCGATCCGGATTCGCGTCCGGCGGTCGATTGGTCGTCCGACCCGTGGGACGCCACTGACCGCACCGGTTCGGTCGAGCGGTTGCGGGGCGAACGTCGGACCCTGAAGTGGATCGTCTGGGCGACGATGGCGGTTGCGCTCGTGGCGATCCTGGCCGCCGGGGCCGTCGGTTGGTGGTACCTCGGCAAGATCAACCCCGAGGGCGCCACGGGCGACGTCCAGAGCTTCACGGTCAACGAGGGCGACGATTTCGAGACGGTGGCGTTCCGCCTGGCCGAGGACGGATTGATCTCCGATCCGGAGATCTTCGAGTGGTACGTCGAACGCGAAGGCGGCCTGGAGTTGACGCCCGGCTACTACGAGATCCGTCCGAACGACCACATGGGCAACGTGCTCGGTCGGCTGCGGACTCCGCCCGGACAGACCTACACGAAGGTCACGTTCCCCGAAGGATTCACCCTGGCCAGGATGGCCGATCGGCTCGACACCTCGGTCGACCGGCTCGATGCGAGCAACTTTCTCTCTGTGGCAACCGACGGCTCGATCCGCGCCACGTGGCAGCCGCTGACGGTCAATTCGCTCGAGGGTCTGCTGTTCCCCGACACGTACCAGGTGTCGAACGCCGAGAGCGAGGGCCAGGTCATCGAGCGGATGATCGCGCTGATGGAGCGAGTCGGCGACCAGGAGGACATCGTCAACAAGTCCGCCGCGCTCGGACGCACGCCGTACGAGACCCTGATCATTGCATCGATGATCGAGCGCGAGGCTCGCGTGTCGGAGGACCGGGCGAAGATCTCACGCGTGATCCACAACCGGCTCTACTTCTCGGCGCTGAATCCGGACAATCCCTTCCCGTTGCAGATCGACGCCACCGTGCTGTACGGGCGGGATCAGGCCGGTCTCGACCCCGAGATGCCGTTCTCGGAGTTGCGCAGGATCGACACTCCGTACAACTCGTATCTGCGTTCCGGGCTGCCGCCCACGCCGATCGCTGCGCCGGGCCGGGCGTCGATCCAGGCGGCGCTGAACCCCGCACCGAACCCGCCTGCCGGCGATCCGATCTGCGCCGAGCTCCCGAATCCGACGCAGTGCTTGTACTTCTACTACGTCCTCGCCGACGAGAACGGTGCGCACGTCTTCGCCTCCGAACTGTGGCAACACGAGCGCAACGTCGAGCTGGCCCGCCAGGCCGGACTGCTGTGACGGCGCGCCGTCTCGCGGCGCTGATCGGGTCGCCGGTCGAGCACAGCCTGTCGCCGGTGATCCACCAGGCGGCCTTCGATGCACTGGGCGTCGACTGGACGTATGCAGCGTTCGACGTGCCGGTGGGTCGTGGCGCCGAGGCCGTCGCGGCGATGCGGGTGCTCGGCATCGCTGGGCTGTCGGTGACGATGCCGCACAAGCACGACGTCGCCGACGCCGTCGATCGGCTCGATCCTGCCGCCGCTGCACTGCGTTCGGTGAACACGGTCAGCTGGGACGGTGACGACCTGGCCGGATCGAGTACCGACGG
>JBGTIA010000569.1:0-5164 GCA_041745835.1 Ilumatobacteraceae bacterium
TGCTCGCCGCGCAGTGCGGCGAACATGAAGTCGCCGCTCCAGCTCGAGCCCGGCAGCGAGACGAACGTCGCGCCCGACGGCGCGATGCTCTGCGGGTAGACGAGCAGCGGCGCACGGAATCCACCATGCTCGCGTCCGCGCACCTCGGGCCAGCCGTAGTTGGACCCGCGCGTGACGAGGTTGACCTCGTCGTCGCCGTCTGGCCCGTGCTCGGTGGATAGGAGCCGACCCGTGCGCGGCTGCCAGTCGAAGCCCTGGGCGTTGCGGTGCCCGCGCGAGAAGACCTCGGGCGTTCCGCCGCCTCCGCGATACTCGCTGGCATCGAGGCGCAGATACTTGCCGTTGAGGCTCTGGGGATCCTGTGCGAGCTGCTGGCGTCCGGCGTCGCCGGTCGAGATGTAGAGGTGGCCGTCGGCGCCGACGTCGAGATCGCCGCCGTTGTGATTGCCGTTGACGGAGGAGATGTTGTCGATCAGCACCTGCTCGGTGGCGACGTCGATGGAGTTGCCCGACATCACGAATGCGCTCACCCGGTTGACGCAACCGCCAGGCGCACCGGGCGCCGGTCGGGTGTAGAAGACATACACCCGACCGGAGGTGGAGAACGCCGGATCCGACGTGAAGCCGAGCAACCCGCGTTCACCACCGGTGCACACGCCGAGTTGGGCTGCGGGGTGCGGCGAGCAACTGACCGCTCGCCGTGTCGATGATCCGGATGCGACCGCTGTCCTGCTCGAGTACGACCACCCGGCCTCCGTCCAACGGTTCCACCGCGGTCGGCAACGGGACCGTCGCGACGGATAGATCGCTGAACGCGGGCGCCGCCACGGGCGCTGCGGCCGAATGTTGCCCCGGCACCACGACGAGCGCCGTCGAGATCGCCGCCACAGCAGCGAGCCAACGCATGCAGCGAGGCTACTGCACCGCCCCTGACGCCGCCTCGGGAAGAAGCCGCTGCCGAGCGATGACTACGGTCTGGCGATGGATCGCCCGCAAAGCGTCGTCGTCGTGCTCCTGGACTCCCTGAACCGGCACATGCTCGGTGCGTACGGTTCGACCGAGTTCTCGACCCCGAACCTCGACCGCTTCGCGATGCGGTCGTCGCAGTTCGCCTCGCACGTCACGGGATCGTTGCCCTGCATGCCGGCACGTCACGACATCCTCGTCGGCGCGCTCGACTTCCTCTGGAAGCCCTGGGGATCGATCGAGCTGTGGGAGGAATCGATCACGTCGGCGCTCCGGCGCGCAGACGTCACGACGATGCTCGTGTCCGACCATCCCCACCTGTTCGAGACCGGCGGGGAGAACTACCACGTCGACTTCGCGGCGTGGGAGTACCTGCGAGGTCACGAGGGCGATCCGTGGAAGACCTACGCCGACCCGAGCGCCTACGGAGCGCCGACGATCATGCCCGAGGGCCGACCACTGATCACCAACGCGGCCGACGGTGGCTGGTTCCTGCGCGACCAGTTGGGTGTCGCCGATCGTTCGTTCGGACATCGCCACTACGACGACAGCCGGACGTGGTTCCGGGCGGAAGAGGACTTCCCCGGTCCACGCACGATGGCGACGGCGACGGCCTGGCTGCGTCACGCCGCTCAGGCGCACGACCGGTGGATGCTGTTCGTCGACGAGTTCGACCCCCACGAACCGTTCGACACGCCCGAGCCGTGGGCGTCGATGTACGACGACGAACCGCTCACGTCCGATGAACTCGAGACGGGCCGGTTGGTGTGGCCGCCCTACCTGGTCGGTGGCGTGTCGAAGGGAGCGATCACCGAACGTCAAGCGCGCCAGATCCGCAACAACTACGGCGCCAAGCTGTCGATGATCGACCACCACCTCGGCACGCTGCTCGACGAACTCGACGCCCAGGACCTGTGGGAGTCGACCGCAGTGATCGTCTGCACCGACCACGGGCACTACCTCGGCGACGTTCGCGCGACCGGCGCCCCCGGCGATCGCGACGCAGCAGACATCTGGGGCAAGCCGGCGATCCCGCAGTTCGAGCCGCTCGGCCACACCCCGCTGATGATCCACTGGCCCGGGACGACCCGGCGACACATCGACGCCCTGACGACCAACGTCGACATCAACGCCACGATCGCCGACGCGTTCGGCGTCGAGGTGGCGCATCGGACCCACGGCCGGTCGCTGCTCCCGCTGCTGACCGGCGAGCGTGAGTCTGTTCGCGACTGGGCGATCGGCGGCGTCTACGGCAACTGGGTGCAGGTCACCGACGGACGCCGGAAGTACGCACGCGCGCCCGTCGACGACAACACGCCGTTGTCGATGTGGTCGAACCGCTGGTCGACGATGCCGGTCCACCGCGGGCTCGAGGACTTCATGAAGTTCCCCAAGCCCGACCGTCGTGCCACGCTCGACTTCATGCCGGGCTCCGACATCCCCGTCATCCGCCAGCCGTTCGAAGCAGGCGACACGGTGCCGTTCTGGGCGAACGGGTCGCGAAACGTCGGGCGACACCACCTGTACGACCTCGGCGTCGACCCGGACGAGCGCGAGAACCGCCGCGGCGAAGCGACCGAAAGCGAGATGATCGACCTGCTTCGCACGGCGCTGATCGAGATCGACGCGCCGGACGAACAGCTCACGCGCCTCGGCGTTGCCTGACGCAGCACACCGGTCCTCCGGGGTCGGGTCCGGGAGGACCAGTCGGTCGGGTGCGTTCTCAGCCTTCGGCGGTGGTGTCTTCGGTGGCCGGTTCCTCGGCGGCCTCCTCGTCGACGGCTCCTGCCGCTTCTTCGACGATGACCGCTGTGGCCATTCCGAACAGGCCGTCCTCGCTCTCGACGTGAGTGAGGATGTGGCAGTGCCAGACCCACACGCCGGGCATCGAACCCTGGAACAGGACCGAGTAGCGCTCGCCGGGGGCGACGTTGATCGTGTCTGCCCAGTACGGGTAGTCGAGCGGGATGCCGTCCTTGGCGTAGACGAGCTGCGGGAAGCCGTGGAGGTGCATCGGGTGCGCCGTCAGGCCCTCGTTGTAGTAGTGCACCGAGGCCCACTCACCTTCCGCCAACACCATGGGCGCCGTCGCCGGGAAGCTCTTGCCGTTCAGCGTCAAGCCGATCACCCCGGCGTCGTTGATCACCATCGGGATCTCCTCGGCGAGCACGAGATCCTCGGGGATCGTGATTCCCGAGATCGTCTCACCGTACGGAATCGGATTCTCGCCGACGATGAAGGCCGCGAACATGCCGTTCGGCACGGAGATCTGGCTGTGCATGTGTGCGTGGTACATGGCGATCATGGGCTCCTCGAGCGTGAACTCGTAGGTGAAGCTCTCGCCGCTCTTGACCGGCTCCTGCGTGTACGGCGACACGCCGTCCTGCCCATTCGGGACCGGCAGGCCGTGCCAGTGGATGTCCGAACCCATCGGCGTCTCGTTGTTGAAGATCACGCTCACCGTGTCGCCGACATCGACCTTGATCGTCGGTCCGGGCACCATGCCGTTGTACGACCAGGCGTCGACGATCACGCCGGGCGAGACTTCCCACTCCGTGATCGCGGCAGTGAGCTCGAACTGCTTGGTGCCGTCAGGCAGGATCTCGGGCTCGAGGATCTGGTTGCCGACCCCCTCGGTCTCTGCCGGGAAGGCGAGCATCGACTCGATCATCGTCAAGTCCATCGCGTCGGCATCGAAGTCCGGCGACGTGTGGTCATGGGACCCGTCCACTGCCGCCTCGCCGACAGCCTCCGGCGTGTCGGTGATCTCGAGCGGGGCCACCATCCCCGACGCCTCGTGGCCGACGACGCTGCAGAACAGCTCGTAGGTACCGACCTCGAGCGTGCCCAACGCCAGCGTCGCGTTGGCACCGGCGTTCAAGATCGGGGTCTCGGCGCCGGTCTCGCGCACGACGAGGTTGTGCTGCTGGGTGCCGCTGTTGGTGACCGCCAGTGAAACGTCACCGGGGGCAGCCGCCAACTCGCCGTCGATCTGGAACTCCGACAGCGAGATCCCGAGCGTCGTCGACGCCGCAGCGCCTTCGCCGCTCCCGCCGCCACCGTCACCTTCGTCACGCAGCAGCCCGATCAGGCCGATCACCACGACCGTGGCGACGAGTGCGATCAGCAACCCGGCCATGCCGATGAACACCAACCCGCCACCGCTGTTGCGGTCGTCGCCATGAGGCGCAGTCGGCGCGGTCGGCGCAGGGGCATTTTCGAGAACGGTCACGCAGGACTCCAATCAATCGTGAGAAGGCTGTTGGGCAGCCTCGCAGCGCGCAGGGCGAGCCCCTAGGGGCTTTCGGCCCTTTGCGTACGGATCGGAAACGCCGGCGCGGGTACGGTCGACGGCCATGCAGATCGGCGTCGAGATCTTCCCCACCGACCAGACGATCGGAGCGATCGAACTGGCTCGAGAAGTCGAGGCCAGAGGGTTCGAGTCACTCTGGTTCCCCGAGCACTCACACATCCCGACTCGGCGAACGACGCCGTGGGGTGGACGCGAGGGCGCTCCTCCATTGCCGGAGTTCTACTGGCGCACCTTCGACCCGTTCGTCGCCCTCGGGGCGTGCGCTGCGGTGACGACCACCCTCAAGCTGGCAACCGGCATCTGCCTCGTCGCCCAGCGAGATCCGATCCACACGGCCAAGGAGGTCGCCAGCGTCGATGCACTGTCGAACGGACGATTCCTGTTCGGTGTCGGATACGGATGGAACAAGGAGGAGATGGCCCAGCACGGAACCGCCTACTCCGAGCGGCGAGCGATCCTGCGCGAGAACCTGTTGGCGATGAAAGAGCTGTGGGCCAACGACGAAGCATCGTTCCAGGGCGAGCACGTGCAGATCGAACCGAGTTGGTCCTGGCCGAAGCCGACGCAGCGGCCGCACCCGCCGATCATCCTCGGTGGCGACGCAGGTCCGAAGACGGCCGCCCACATCGCCGAGTTCTGCGATGGCTGGATGCCGATCGGCGGACGCCACGGCCTCGACAAATGGGATGAGGTACGCGCTGCGTGCGAACGCATCGGGCGCGACCCGGCCACGGTGGAGCTCGGCGTGTTCGGAGCACCGCCGGACGAAGCCAAGCTGACCGACCTTGCGGAACGAGGGGCGCACCGTGCCGTGTTCGGGCTCCCCCAGGGTCCGCGCGACGACGTCCTGGCGGCACTCGACGCGATGGCGCCGCTGGTCGAGGC
>JBGTIA010000570.1:0-10459 GCA_041745835.1 Ilumatobacteraceae bacterium
GTGGGCGCGGCGGCTCGCTGCGCAACCGCCCCTGGCGGTCCAGGGGACGAAGATCGCGGTGAATGCGCAGATCAAGCAAGCGCTGTTGACCAGCTTCGATCTGTCGACGGCGCTCGAGGTGAGCTGCTTCCACTCGGCAGACCACGCCGAGGCGGTCAGCGCCTTCGTCGACAAACGCACACCGAGATTCGAGGGACGATGAACGACGCAGCGAGCCCACCGGGGCGCCCAATCGATGCGATCGGTGCGATCCAGGCGATGATGACGACGCGGGCGATCCGCCGGTTCAGCGACGAGCCGGTCACCGACGACGAGATCGCGATCTGCCTGCGTGCGGCCCAGCAGGCGCCGAGCGGCGGCAACATCCAGCCACAGCAGTACGTCGTGGTGACGGACGCCGACACCAAGGCGGCCGTTGCGCAGTGGTATCGGACGTCGTTCGACCGCTATGAACGTTCGCTCCCCGACGCATCCGCGTTTCGCGACGAGGCTGCGGCCGAGTCGTGGCGCAAGACCCGAGCGGCGAGCCGACATCTGGCCGACCACGTGCACGAGGCACCGGCGATCGTGTTCTTCCTGCAGCCGATCATCCCCTGGACGCCGTCGGACGACGAGGGCCCGATGGACATCGGACGCCTCGACGCCAGCGTCTATCCGGCCGTCCAGAACTTCTGTGTGGCGGCGCGTGCGCTCGGCATCGGCACGTCACTGACCACGGTGATCCGCATCCACGCCGCCGAGACGCTCGAGGTGCTCGGTGTCCCGGCGAACGACGACGGCAGCCCCCGCTTCGAGATTGCTGCGTGCATCCCGATGGGTCGTCCCGCCGGGAAGTTCGGCGTCGCCCCCCGCAAGCCCGCCAGCGCCGTGACCCACTGGAACACCTACGGCAACCGCCGCCGCGACTGACGCTGTCCCCCGCGCCCAGGTCTCGCGGAACCAAGCTTGGTCCCGCGAGACCCGGGCTCGGGGAACGTTCTACCGGTCTGCGACGATGACCCGATGACCGCCGTCGAGTCCGATCGTCTCACCGTCGACCTGCTGGACCCGTACCTCTATCAGCGGAACCCACATGACGTGTGGGCGTGGATGCGGGCCAACGAACCGGTGTACCGCGACGCGCGCAACGGGCTGTGGGCGGTCACCCGGCACGCCGACCTGATGGACGTCGAGCGGCGATCGACGGTCTTTCTGTCCGGCCAGGGCTACCGGGCGCTGTGGTCGCCCGAGGAGATCAACATGATCGCCCAGGACGACCCCCGACACCGACAACAGCGCATGCTCGTGCAACCCAAGCTCACCGGGAAGTCGGTCGCTCGACGCCAGGCCGAGATCGCCGCACTGGTCACCGAATTGATCGACGACGCACTCGCTGCCGGCGACGAGATGGACGTGATCGAGGCGCTTGCCGGGCAACTCCCCGCTCGTTTCACCGCACGCATCCTCGGCTTCCCGGAGGAAATCTGGCCGCAGATCAAGTCGTGGTCGGAGCGTTTGATGCGTACCGACATGCGCGACCGCGACGGCGAGGCGTTCCGCGAGTTCTTCGCCGCCAATATGGAGTTCGTCCAGGTCCTCGGCGAGATCGCGCCGAAGAAGCTCGCCGAGCCCGGCGACGATCTGATCAGCGTGTGGTTGCACTCGACGATCGACGGCCAACCCCTCCCGCCCGCCACCATCGTCCACGAGGTCGGCCTGTTCATCGCCGGTGGCGCCGAGACCACACGCACAGCGATCAGCCACGGCCTCCACGCCTTCGCCCAGCATCCGGAACAGTGGGACGCGATCGGTTCGGATCCCGACCTCGTGCCGGGGGCGGTCGAGGAGGTGCTGCGGTGGGTCACGCCGCTGAACAACTTCTTCCGGCGGGCCGCAGCCGACGACCGGATCGGCGATCAGCCGATCGAGCGGGGCGATCGGATCATCCTGCTGTACCCCTCGGCCAACCATGACGAGGCCGTGTTCGACGATCCGTTCGCGTTCGACATCCGGCGCAACCCGAACCCGCACGTCGCGTTCGGCTTCGGCACCCATCTGTGCATCGGCACCCACGTCGCACGAGCGTCGCTCGCTGCGGTGTTCGGTCAACTCAGCCGTCGCGTCACCGACCTGCGCGTCGTCGACGAACCGGTGGTCGAGGCGAACATCTTCGCTCGCGCCGTCCAGTCATTCCGGCTCGGCTACACGCCCCGCTGAGCCAATGGTCGTGACGTACACGATGTGCCTGGCACATCGTGTACGTCAGCGGGAGTACCTTCTCCGTCCATGGGGAACATCGAGAACCTTGCCGACATCATCCGCGTCCACGGTTCTGATCGGGCCGACCATCCGGCGCTGATCCAGGACGATCGAACGCTCAGTTGGTCCGCACTTGCGGCCCGCTCTGCGCAGGTCGCACAGGGCCTCGCCGCCGACGGCGTCGGGTCGCAGGACCGCGTCGCGTTCATCGACAAGAACGGCATCGAGCACTTCGAGGTGTTCTTCGGCGCAGCGCTGCTCAATGCTGTGTGCGTCGACGTCAACTGGCGCCTCGCACCACCCGAGGTCGAGTACATCGTCAACGACGCCGACGCGAAGGTGCTCGTGGTCGGGCCCGACTTCGTGCCGATCATCGACGACATCCGCGACAACCTCACCACGGTGAAGCGGATCCTCGTGATCGGGGGCCACGACGGCTACGAGAGCTACGAGGACTGGGTGGCGTCGTTCCCCGCCCACGATCCCGGAACGACCTCGGCTACCAACGACGTTGCCTTCCAGCTGTACTCGTCGGGCACGACGGGACGACCGAAGGGGGTCATGCTCACCAACGACAACTTCTTCAGCCTGCTGCCGCTGGCGAAGGAGATGTGGGAGGTCGACTCGGACACGGTGAACCTGATCGCGATGCCGCTGTTCCACATCGGTGGGGGTGGCTGGGCCGTGGCGGGGATGTACGAGGGCTGCACGTCGGTGATCTTCCGTGAGTTGGATCCGGCCGCGCTGATCCGCACGATCGAGGAGCAGTGCATCACTCATGCGTTCATCGTGCCGGCCGTCCTTGCGTTCATGCTGATGGTGCCGGGCGTGGCCGAGGCCGACTACTCGAGCCTGAAGATCGTGGTCTACGGAGCGTCACCGATCAGCGAGGACGTCCTGGCGAAGTGCGTCGAGATGTTCAAGCCGTGCAAGTTCTGGCAGGCCTACGGGTTGACCGAGACGACGGGCGCAGTCGTCAACCTGGCGCCGGAGGACCACGACACGGCCGGTCCGAATCGCCACCGGCTGCGATCGTGTGGCCTGCCCGGACCCGGCGTCGAGATCCGCATCGTCGGCGACGACGACCAGGAGTGCGAGGTCGGTGACGTCGGCGAGATCTGGATCCGGTCGGCCCAGGTGATGAAGGGGTACTGGAAGCAGCCGGAGGAGACCGAGAAGTCGATCACACCGGACGGGTGGTTCAAGTCCGGCGATGCGGGCTATCTGGATGCGGACGGCTACCTCTACATCCACGATCGGGTGAAGGACATGATCGTGTCGGGCGGCGAGAACGTCTACCCCGCCGAGGTCGAGAACGTCCTGATGGCACACCCCGGCATCGCCGATGTCGCGGTGATCGGTGTCCCGCACGAGAAATGGGGCGAGACCGCGAAGGCGGTCGTGGTGAAGGTGCCGGATTCCGACGTGACCGAGGAGGACATCATCGCCTACGCGAAGGAGCGTCTCGCGACGTTCAAGTGCCCGACCAGCGTCGACTGGGCCGAGATGCTGCCGCGCAATCCGAGCGGCAAGGTCCTCAAGAAGGACCTGCGTGAGCCCTACTGGATCGGGCGCGACCGGCGTGTTGGGTAGGCACGGCCAGAGCGAGGGGAATTCTTGACGACTTCTTGATCCAATCATCTTCGAGGTGCGAACCAGGACCGAACATCCGGTTCCAACCACCCTCCAAGGAGATCAGATCATGAAGAAGGCACTCGCCATCGGCCTCGCCGCCGCAGGGATCCTCGCGTTCTCGGGCACCGCCGACGCTGTACACGAGCGCGGCAGTCTGACCATCGGCCTGAACGGCGCCAACGAAGTCGGCACGGTCGGGGATCGAAACGGCTCCGGCAAGATCACCCTCGAGTTCTTCGACGCCGTCGACAACCCAAGTGTCGTGTTCCCGGGCTCCCCGTACGTCTGCTACACGCTCAAGACACGCAACATCGACACCCCGACCGGGCTCCACATCCACGAGGTGAACGACAAGACGGGCAATCCGCGCAAGGCGACTGGGCCAGTCGTCGTCAACTTGCTGGCCAACGCCGAGATTCGCGATGGAGCGACATGCGTCAAAATCTTGAGCGACGACATTCTCGACGGCATCCTGGACGAGCCGTCGGAGTACTACGTGAACGCCCACAACGGGCTCTTCCCCGACGGCGCGATCCGCGGGCAGCTCCACGCATTCAACTTCTGACATCGTCACGGTGCGGCCGGCACATCGTCCTCGAGTGAGGTGATGTGCCGGTCCATCGGCCGTGGTGTGGCCACGGGTGTCAGGTGACGAGTTCGCCGTGTCGGTCGATCTCGAAGAGCCGGACACGATCCTCGCCTGAGACGGAGCGGCGTACCTCGTCGAGCAGCTCGCGGTCGTCGAGGTGGAGTGCGACAACGATCGCATCGGCCGCCGCTGGGTCGATGAACCCGTCCTGATACGCATCGCTCTGTCCTGTGCCGATGACGTAGCTCCACACTCCAGCGGCGTAGAATCCGAAGATTGCGCCGCCGACGGCTGCCCCGGCGGTGATGGCGCCGTTGCGGGTGATGAGCCACACCCCGAGGCCGAGGATCGCCGCGCCGATCACGGCGCCGGGAATTCCGCCGAGCAGCGTCCGTCGGGCAGCGTGCCCGGTCACGCCCTCGGGGTCGGTCTTTCCGGTCGTCTCGCGATCCACCGCATGTCCCAGCACGAGCATCGTCGTGTCGGTGGCGTTGTCCGTGGTCCGTTCGAAGTCGAGGGCGACGACCCTCGCCGCCTCGATGTCGTCGGTGATCGCCACCAGATTGTGTCGCAGCAGCGTGGCGTTCGGATTGGAGTTCGACACTTCGGTGAGGCGCGGCGCCTGGCGGCGGGCCCACTCCGTCAGCGTGAGCGAATCGTCGGTCGGGCGGCTGGTGCCGTCGTCGAGCGGCTTGATCTGCACCGCCCCGTCCTGTGCCACCACGTCCTGTGCCGCCACGTCTCGGGGCTCGGGCTGCGCTGGGGCGGCCTCGTCGGTCGTTTCGGCGTTGTCGAATTCGTTCATGTCGTCCCTCCTCGGTTGGCACGGGCTACCCGAGTCGACCGATCGAGAAACGTCGCCGCCGGCAGCGTCCCAGGCGAGCTCTGACAATCGAACACCTGGCGTCACACGCCCATACGCTTGACGGGCGCCGACACCATCGACGAACGGCGGACTCAGCCACCAGTGCGCCCACCGTCCCAATATACCCCATAGGGTATAAATCGAGTCCGACACCCCGAAATTTGCGCAGATCGGCCCGCTGAGCGGGACGGTGGCGACAAATTTCGGATGGGGGATCCGGCGATAGCGTGGCTCGTCGTGTCCCCTCACGACCAGACCCTCCTCGACGACCCGTCCGGCGTCGCCTCCGACGCGGCCGCCGACGAGGCGAACGTGCGTCGTCGCAGCGACATCCGCAACATGGCGATCGTCGCCCACGTCGACCACGGCAAGACCACCCTCGTCGACGCAATGCTGCACCAGTCCGGCGCATTCCGCTCCAACGAGGAGGTCGCCGAGCGCGTCATGGACTCGGGCGACCTCGAGCGTGAGAAGGGCATCACCATTCTCGCCAAGAACACCTCGCTGGTGTGGAACGATCCCCGCAACGGTGACGACATCACGCTGAACATCGTCGACACGCCGGGCCACGCCGACTTCGGCGGCGAGGTCGAGCGGGCGCTCACCATGGTCGACGGCATCGTCCTGCTCGTCGATGCTGCCGAGGGCCCGCTGCCCCAGACCCGATTCGTGCTCCGCAAGGCGCTCGCCCGCAACCTCCCCGTGATCCTCGTGATCAACAAGGTCGACCGCGCCGACGCGCGCACGCTCGAGGTCATCGACGAGGTGTACGAGCTCTTCTTCGATCTCGACGCGAAGGAACATCAGGTCGAGTTCCCGATCGTGTACTGCTCGGGACGCGACGGGTGGGCCACCCTCGATCTCGAGGAAGCGCACGGGATCATCGCCGGGACCGTCGAGAAGAAGACGCTCCACGAACTCGTCCAGATCCTCCTCGATCACATTCCGGCGCCCACCTATCACGAAGGCGCTCCGCTGCAGGCGTGGGTCACCAACCTGGATGCGTCGCCCTATCTCGGCCGCCTCGCCCTGCTGCGAGTGATGGAGGGTGAGATCAAGAAGGGTCAGTCGGTCGCGTGGTGCAAGCGCGACGGAACGGTCGCCCGCGCCAAGATCGCCGAGCTGTTCCTCACGGAGCACCTCACCCGCGTGCCTGTCGATGGCGCCCGCCAGGGCGACCTCGTCGCTGTCGCCGGCATCGAGGAGATCTTCATCGGCGAGACCTTGGCCGATCCCGAGCACCCGATCCCGCTCCCGGTGATCACCGTCGACGAGCCGGCACTGTCGATGACCATCGGCATCAACACGTCGCCGCTCGCAGGCCGCGAGGGCAAGAAGTTAACCGCCCGACTGGTCAAGAACCGCCTCGACGCCGAGCTGGTCGGCAACGTGTCGATCCGAGTGCTGCCCACCGAACGTCCCGACGCCTGGGAGGTGCAGGCCCGCGGTGAGCTGCAGCTCGCCATCCTCGTCGAGCAGATGCGACGCGAGGGGTTCGAGCTCACGGTCGGCAAGCCGGTCGTGCTCACCCACGAGGTCGACGGCAAGGTCCACGAGCCGGTCGAGCGAGTGACCATCGACGTCCCGCAGGAGCACATGGGCGCCGTCACGCAGCTCCTCGCCACACGCAAGGGCCGGATGCAGAACATGGGCGGCTCGGGTTGGGTCCGGCTCGACTACCTGGTGCCGGCGCGTGGGCTCATCGGCTTCCGCACCGAGTTCCTCACCGAGACCCGCGGCACCGGTGTGATCAGCCACACCTTCGAGGGCTACGAGCCGTGGGCAGGCGAGATCCGCTCACGTCAGTCCGGCGTTCTGGTCGCCGACCGCACGGGCCCGGCCACCACCTACGCCATGATGAACCTGCAGGATCGGGCGGCGATGATGGTCGGCCCGTCCACGGAGGTGTACTGCGGCATGATCGTGGGCGAGAACTCCCGCGCGGGCGACATGGACGTCAACATCTGCCGCGAAAAGAAGATGACCAACGTGCGCGCCGCCTCTGCCGACGAGACCGTCAAGCTGACGCCGCACCGCGTGTTGTCGCTGGAAGGCGCGCTCGAGTTCATCGCCGACGACGAAAGCGTCGAGGTCACCCCGTTGAACATCCGCCTCCGCAAGGCCGACCTCGACCCCACCAACCGAGCCCGCGAAGCGAAGCGCCGCAGCCAATCCGCATAGTTCGGCAGGGGACGTACACGATGTGCCTGGCACATCGTGTACGTCACGGGCCGGTGGCGTATGCGGCGTCGGGCTCGTGGAGGTCGATCGCTTCGTTGTCGTGGGCGTGGAGGCCCGTCACGCCCCAGGCGAGCACGCCGATCCGGCAGCGCTCCCAGCGGTTGCCGCTCACCTGACAGTCGGACGCGCCCCACGCCACGATGCACCCGCTGTCGCCGTCGCAGATCGCATTCGCGTCGATCACCGCCTGGGTCCCGCCGTCGACGTCGATGCCGCGCATGGTGTGATCGACGAAGTTTCCGTAGACGTGGGCGCCCTCGGTCTGTTCGAGGTGGATGCCCCACCACCGAGCCGTGACGTTGTTGCCCCGCACGATCGTTCCCGTCGTCCTGGTGGCCCGGATCCCGCAGAGGTGGTCGCGAAACTCGCACGAGTCGATTTCGTGGCCGCTCCCGCCGACCAGATGCATCCCGACATCCCAACGCATCCCCGTGAATTCACTGCGCGACACGGTCAGGCGGTCGGCGCCTTCGGAGACCACACCGGAGGCGCTCGTCGCTCGGATCACCACGTCGTCGGCGCGCACCACCACGTGACCGTCGACGCGGCACCCCAGCAACGTGGCGTACGGGCCGCGAACCTCGACCACCGGGCGGGGGAACCAGGCGACGCGATCGGGACCGCCACCCGCTCGGAGGTGTTCGAGTCGGGCATTGCGCTCGAGGACCACTGCGGTGGCCCCTCCTCCGTCGATCGTCGTGCGCGCTGCGCCGAGCCCTCGCACGATGACTCCCGCTGGAACCGTGACCGGTCCGATGTAGGTGCCGTCTCCGAGCTGGACGATGTCGCCCGGTGACGAGTCACGGAGCAACCCTGAGAGCGGGATCGGCTGCCGGGGTTGCGGTGCGAACAACTCGACGGGCTGCTCGACGTCGGCGAGGACCAGCCGGTAGACGGCGATGTCGTCGACCCACCCGCCCCTCGCCCGGCGTTCGAGCGACGATCGCCCACCGTCGACATGGAGGCCGTCGTCGCGCTGGCGGAACCCGATCGGCACGCCGTCGCGCTCCACTGATTGCACCCGGTAGCGATCTGGCGTGATCGCCGTGAACCTGCTCCGACCGGCGAGGTCGACAGCATGGACGTCGCCGTCGAGGCGGAGGTACCTGACGTCTGCGTCGCCGCAGGTCTCCCATGGCGTCGACTCGTCGACAAGTCGCTGGTGTGCCCGGATCCACCGGCCCGCCGCTTCGAGCGGGCCGCGCTGCAGCTCGGGGATGGTGCCGTCGGCGGCAGGCCCGATGTTCAGCAGCAGGTGTCCTCCCTTGGCGAGGACTTCGACGAGTAGCGACACGATGTCGAATCCCGACAAATGATGTTCGGCCCGTTCGGCGAGGTTGTGGCAGAAGCTCGCCCCGATACCGCGGCACAGCTCCCACGGTCCGTCGAGGATTCCGTCGGGCGCCTCGTACTCGAACGTGCGCACCACATCGGGATTCCCGGATGGCACGTCGTCGCCGGTGACCCACCATCGGTCGTTGACCACGACGTCGGGGTCGATCGACCAGATCTGTTCGAGAAGGTCTCGCGCGCGCCACAGATCCGGCCCGTGCCCCCAGTGCCCGTCGCCCCAGAGCACGCTCGACCCGTACCGCTCGACGAGGTCGACGACATGCGGGTGGAGCACGTCGGTGACGTACGAAGGATCGGGGAAACGCGGGTCGCCCCAGTCGAGCAGCGAGTAGTAGGTGCCGAACACGATGTCGTTGCGTTCGCACGCGGCTGCGTACTCGGCGAGCACGTTACGTTGTGGTCCGCCGTGCAGGGTGGTGCGCTCGGTGTTCGGTGCGTCCCACCACGACCAACCGTCGTGGTGCTTGCTGACGAACACGCTGTAGCCGGCTCCGGCGTCTGCGACGAGCTGCGCCCAGTCCTCGGCGTCGAAGCGGTCGTAGGTGAGCAGTGGGAGGAAGTCGTCGAATCGCTCGATGTGGCCCCAGCGATCTCGATGGTGCGCGAGCACCTCGACCATCGGTCGGGGGTGCAACACGACATCGGCGACGTCTTCGCCGACGTGGCTCCGATACCAGTCGGAGTACTCGCCGATCGGCGACCACGCCGGCACCGTGGCCAGGTTCGAGTGGAAGAAGATGCCGAAGCGCCGCTGGTTCCACCACGTCGGCATGCTCATCGGGTCGTCATTGTCGCGCACCTCGCTGCCGGCGACGAACCCGCCGTACGCGCAGGGCCCGCGTGTCGAGTTGCCCATCGGCGAGGTACCTTGCCGGCCGTGAAGTACGTCGCAGGGCTGGACGGGCTGCGTGCGGTCGCAGTGATCTCCGTCCTGCTGTTCCACGCCGAGTTCTCGTTCGCATCCGGCGGCTTCCTCGGCGTCTCGCTGTTCTTCACGTTGTCGGGCTTCCTGATCACCACGTTGCTGATCGACGAGCACGAGTCGACCGGCACGCTGTCGTTGCGGCGGTTCTACGCACGGCGCGTGCGTCGGCTGCTGCCGGCTGCGTACGCATGTCTGCTGCTGGTCGCCGCGCTGTCCGGTTGGTGGGCTCCCGGCCAGCTCCGAGCGTTGCCCGGCGACCTCCTCGCTGGCGTTGCGAACGTCGCCAACTGGCGGTTTGCGTTCTCGTCGAGCAGCTACGAGGACCTCTTCATCGGCGAACCGAGTCCGGTCGCCCACTTCTGGTCGCTGGCGATCGAGGAGCAGATCTACCTGGTGTTGCCGCTGGTGGTGGTGGCAGCGCTCCGGCGGGGCCAGGGAACCCTTCGCGTCGTGACTGCGGCGCTGTTGGCCGCATCGATCGCTGCGACGTTGCTGACCTCGGATCGCGACCTCGTGTACAACGGCACCCACACTCGCGCCGCCGAACTCCTCGTGGGTGTAGCGCTCGCACAACTGCTGTGGCGCCGAGCCCCTGCGCAATCGGGTGACCGGA